>NZ_CAXRDQ010000058.1:0-26312 GCF_964229365.1 Abyssibacter sp.
GCAGATGGAACCTTACATCTACGGACACCGCAACAAGATCCACATCATCAACCTTGAGGAGACGCTTCCGCTTCTTAAGGACGCCTGCAGCTACGTCGGCCGGTTGGCTGCCAATGGTGGCAAGGTGCTGTTCGTCGGTACCAAGCGTGCCGCTCGTGAAGACCTTCAGCTCGCTGCCGAGCGCTGCGGCATGCCCTACGTCACCCAGCGCTGGTTGGGCGGCATGCTGACCAACTTCAAGACGGTCAAGGCATCGATCCGTCGTCTGGAAGTGCTGCAGAAGATGGTCGAGGACGGCTCCATCAACCGCGTGACCAAGAAGGAAGGCCTGCAGCTGCGCCGCGAAATGGAAAAGCTGGAGCGCTCCATCGGCGGCATCCAGGAGATGAACAGCCTGCCCGACGCGCTGTTTATCATTGACGTCGGCTACGAAAAGATTGCCGTTGAAGAAGCCCGCAAGCTGGGCATTCCGGTTGTGGCGGTGGTCGACACCAACAACTCGCCCGAGGGTCTGGCCTGCGTGATTCCGGGCAACGATGACGCCATTCGCGCCATCCGCGTCTACACCAACGCCATCGCGGATTCCGTGCTCGACGGCCGAGGCATTGTCACCACCGGTGCCGCCAAGCAGGACGAGTACGTGGAAGTGACGGAAGACGCGCCTGCCGCGTCCTGATCGAACCAGAATTTCGGAGTCGAAATGGCAATTACAGCTGCACAAGTGAAGGAACTGCGCGAGCGTTCCGGCGCTGCAATGATGGACTGCAAGCGGGCCTTGCAGGCGACCGATGGCGACATTGAGGCCGCCATCGAGAAGATGCGCAAGGAAGGTCAGGCGAAGGCGGACAAGAAAGCCTCCCGCGTGGCCGCCGAAGGGATTGTTCGTGTTCATGTCGATGGCGGTAAGGCCGCGATCGTCGAGGTGAATTGCGAGACGGACTTTGTCGCCAAGAACGACGGTCTGGTCGCCCTGGCCGAGGACGCCGCCAAGGCCGTGACGGCCGGCGGAGTCAGTGATATCGAAGCGTTGGCTGCGGCCAATGTTGGCGGCGAGACCTTCGACGAGCGTCGTCGCAATCTGGTCGCCAACCTCGGCGAGAACATCAACATCCGTCGATTCGAGATGTTGGAAGCCGACACGCTGGGCTACTACCTGCACGGCGAGCGCATCGGCGTAGTCGTCGGCCTAACGGGTGGCGATGAGTCGCTGGCCCGTGATCTGGCCATGCACATTGCCGCCACGAAGCCCGAGTTCGTGTCGGTCGACGACGTGCCGGCCGACATCCGCCAGCAGGAGAAGGACATCCTGGTCGCCCAGGCTGCGGACAGCGGCAAGCCCGCCGAAATCATCGAGAAGATGGTTGTCGGTCGCCTGAACAAGTACCTTGCCGAGATCACGCTGTACGGTCAGCCTTTCGTCAAGGACCCGGACCAGACCGTGGAGAAGCTGCTCAAGGCGGCGGGCGCATCGGTGACCGGTTTTGTCCGGTACGAGGTCGGCGAAGGCATCGAGAAAGAAGAGACGAACTTTGCGGAAGAGGTGATGGCGCAAGCGCGCGCATCGGCCTGATTCATGCAAGAAATGAGGCCCCGGACACCGGGGCCTTTTTTTGCCCGATGGACAGAAATCGGGTCAAATCCCGGCTGCGATACAACGCGGTCGGGTCGGTGAAGACCGGAACTGCTGCCACAACGACCGGAGAGGTCCATGCCTGAACCTGTTCATAAGCGAATCCTGCTCAAGTTCTCCGGTGAAGCCCTGCTGGGTGAATCCGATTTCGGTATCTCGCCGGATGTATTGGCGCAGCTCGCTCGTCAGGTTTGTGAGGTGATGGACATCGGTGTGGAAGTCGCCATTGTCGTCGGCGGCGGCAACATCTTTCGCGGCGAAGGGCTGGCCGGCGGCGGGATGGACCGGGTCACGGGCGATCACATGGGCATGCTCGCCACCGTGATCAATGCACTTGCGCTGCAGGATGCCATCGAGCGCGCCGGCCGCAAGGTGCGCGTGATGTCGGCGATTCGAATCAATCAGGTCTGCGAGGAGTACATCCGCCGTCGTGCGGTTCGCCATCTGGAGAAGGGGCGGGTGGTCGTGTTTGCCGCCGGGACGGGTAATCCGTTCTTCACAACCGACTCCGCGGCCAGCCTCCGCGCGATCGAGATCGACGCCGATCTAATGCTCAAGGCCACCAAGGTGGACGGCGTTTATTCGGCTGATCCCATGCGTGACCCCAGCGCGACGCGTTACGATCGCGTGTCTTATGACGAGGTCTTGGACAAGCGCTTGAAGGTCATGGACCAGACCGCGATCGTGCTATGCCGAGATCACAAGGTGCCACTGCGCGTGTACGACATGACCGCAGACGGCGACCTGATGAAAATCGTGACCGGCGATAACAGCGTCGGCACTCTGGTAGACGGGACAAACGAATGATTCAGGATATTCTCAAAGACGCCGCACAGCGGATGGATAAAAGCATCGACGTGCTGCAGCAGGAATTCACCAAGATTCGCACCGGGCGGGCACATCCGAGCCTGCTCGACCACATCAATGTCGACTACTACGGCTCCGACGTGCCCTTGTCCCAGGCGGCGACGGTCAACAGTGAAGATGCCCGGACGTTGGTGATCCAGCCCTGGGAAAAGACCATGGTCAGCGTGATTGAAAAGGCGCTGCTCAAGTCTAATCTGGGCCTGAACCCGAACACGGCTGGCACCGTCATCCGCATCGTGTTGCCGCCGCTCACTGAAGAGCGCCGCCGCGATCTTGTTCGCGTGGTGCGTGCCGAGGCCGAGAACGCCCGCGTGGCGATCCGCAATGTACGCCGTGACGCCAATTCCGATCTCAAGGAATTGCAGAAGGAAGGGGAAATATCCGAAGACGATCTCCGACGCGCCGAGCAGGACATCCAGAAGGTCACCGATGAACATGTGGCCCGTGTCGATGCCAAGCTCACCGCCAAGGAAGAGGAGATGATGGCCGTCTAGATCCGGTTCACGACAACCGGGTCAGGACGTCGAACGTCGTGTCTATTCCTCAACATGTCGCCGTCATCATGGACGGCAACGGCCGCTGGGCCCGGCGTCGGGGACAGCCCCGAGCGGCTGGTCATCGGGCCGGTGTTCGGGCGCTGCGTGCGCTGGTCGAACAAGCCATACGGTCTAAGGTCGGGTATCTGACGGTTTTTGCGTTCTCCAGCGAGAACTGGGCGCGTCCAATTCAGGAGGTCAGGCTCCTGATGGAATTGTTCATGAAGGCACTGGATCGCGAGGTGGCCGAACTGCATGAAAATGGCGTGCGGCTGCGGTTCATCGGTGACCATGGCCGTCTGGCCCCTGCGTTGCGGGAGCGGATGGCCCAGGCTGAGGACCAGACAGCCGGCAACACCCGGATGCAGCTTGCGATCGCTGTTGGCTACGGCGGGCGGGATGATCTGACAAGGGCCGCGCGCCGGATGGCGCAGGATGTCGCTCTCGGGCAATTGAGCCCGGCCGATATTGACGAAGAATGCCTCGGTCGCTACCGCGATCTGGCCGACTGGCCCGATCCCGACCTGTTCATCCGCACCGGCGGCGATCAGCGCGTGAGCAATTTTCTGCTGTGGGATCTTGCGTACACCGAGCTTTATTTCTCGCCGGTACTTTGGCCCGACTTCGATGGCCAAAGCCTTCTTGACGCACTGGACTGGTTTGGCGATCGCGAGCGCCGCTTCGGGGGCCTGGCCGAGGTCAGCCGCTGATGTTGTGGCAACGCGTCACCACCGCGCTGGTGCTGGGGCCGGTGGCTCTTGCGTTGATCTGGTTCGGTCCGGCCTGGGCAGTGGGCGCGATTCTCGCGCTGGTTGTGCTGCTCGCCGTTGAGGAATGGACGCGCCTGTCTGCGCTGGCCAATACCTCGTGGCACATGGTGTTTACGCCGGTGGCCGCGGCGCTGCTCATTGCTGCATTCGGTCAGGACAAGGACAGCATTCTTGTCGACGGCACGCTGGTTCTGGGTGGCCTGTGGTGGGTGTCCGCCGCGATCTGGCTACGCATATACCCAGCGATTTTTCGCGATGGCCGCGTTCCGCCGGGGCTTGCCGTGACGACCGGGTGGCTGATGTTCATTCCCGCCTATCTGGGCATCATGCTGCTACATGGACACCCGGGCCATGCAGGGCCGCTCCATGTGCTGCTGCTGCTGGCGCTGGTATGGGCGGCTGATACCGGGGCGTACTTTGCCGGGCATCGTTTCGGGCGGCGCAAGCTGGCGCCGAAGATCAGCCCCGGCAAGACCTGGGAGGGCTTCGCGGGCGGGTTTCTGGCCTCCGGATTGATTGCGGTTCTCGGCGCGCTGTTCGTGTTTGAGCCCGGCCGGCTCGGCGTTGCAGGGTTCGTGATTGTGTGCCTTGTTGCGGTCGTATTTTCGGTGGTTGGCGACCTTGCGGTGAGCATGTTCAAGCGTCAGGCGCAGGTGAAAGACACCGGGCATCTGCTGCCAGGGCACGGTGGCATTCTCGACCGCCTGGATAGCCTGTTTGCAGCAGCCCCGGTGCTGGCCCTCGGGCTGCGCTGGCTGGGCGCATGAGCATCGGCGTCGCGATTCTGGGCGCGACCGGCAGTATCGGCGCCAGTACGCTGGATGTCATCGCTCGCCACCCCGACCATTTTCGCTGTGTGGCCGTATCGGCGCGCTCGGATATCGATGGCATGCTCGCCATCTGTCGCCGCCACCGGCCCGAATTGGCAGCGATGTCCGATCCGGAGGCCGCGGCGACGCTGGCCGCCCGCTTGCGGGCTGAGTCAATAGACACCGAGGTTGTGCCGGGGGAGGCTGGTCTGTTGGCCGTGGCGGAACATCCGGCCGCGGAGCAGGTCATGGCGGCCATCGTTGGCGCTGCCGGTTTATTGCCGACCCTGGCCGCCGCACGCAGCGGCCGGCGGATTCTGTTGGCGAACAAAGAATCGCTCGTCATGTCCGGAGCGCTGCTGATGGACGCCATCACGGCCGGCGGCGGCACCTTGCTGCCGATCGACAGCGAACACAATGCGATCTTCCAGTGCCTGCCTAGCGATTTCCGTTGTGGCGAGGCCCCCGCGGGCGTTGATGAGCTGCTGCTCACGGCCTCTGGCGGGCCGTTCCTAGATACGCCGCTGGAGCAATTGGCCGCAATGTCACCGGATGCCGCCTGTGCCCACCCCAATTGGGTCATGGGGCGCAAGATCAGCGTCGACTCGGCAACGATGATGAACAAGGGGCTGGAAGTGATCGAGGCGGCATGGTTGTTCGGCCTTCCGGCCGAACGCATTCGCGTGGTCATCCATCCGCAAAGCGTGGTGCATTCCATGGTTCGGATGGCCGATGGCTCGGTGTTGGCGCAAATGGGCGAACCCGATATGCGCACGCCGATTGTCTACGGCATGGCCTGGCCACAGCGTTTGGACGGCGGTGTGCGCCCGCTGGACCTGGTGAACGCGGGACCGCTGGATTTCCGGGAGCCGGATCTCGCGCGCTTTCCCTGTCTGCTGCTTGCCCGGCAAGCACTTCAGGCAGGCGGCGCCGCGCCGCTGGTGCTCAACGCCGCGAACGAAGTCGCGGTGGATGCCTTTCTGGCCGGCCATCTGGGATTCACGGAGATCGCCGAGGTGATCGAGCACTGCCTTACGCAAGCGGCTTCAAACCAGCTCCCCGAGACGGTGGACGGCATCGTCGCCATGGATGTCGATATTCGGCGTATTGCCGGGGAATTTATCGGTGGCCCGGAGGGTCGAAGACGGCATGCTTGATCTACCTTTTGCCAACGTAGTGCTGTCAGCGGCGGCGTTCATCGTCGCGCTGGGCGCATTGGTCGCATTTCACGAGTTCGGTCACTTCTGGGTGGCGCGCCGGCTGGGCGTCAAGGTGCTGCGCTATTCCATCGGTTTCGGGCGGCCGATCTGGACACGCGTGTCGCCCAAGACCGGCGTCGAGTACGCCATCTCCAGCATTCCTCTGGGTGGCTACGTCAAGATGCTGGACGAGCGGGAAGGGGCGGTCGCCGAGTCTGAACGCCCTATGGCGTTCAATGTGCACCCGGTTTGGAAACGGATCTGCATTGTTGCCGCCGGCCCCGGTGCGAATGTTCTTCTGGCCATCGCGGCCTACTGGCTGGTCTTCATCGTCGGATCGGCCGCGCTACGCCCGGAGCTGGGCCCGGTGCCGGACGGCACCCTGGCCAGCGACATCGGGCTGGAGCAGGGCATGATCGTCACACGGCTGGACGATCACCCCATTCAGAGCTGGGACGAGTTACGTCCACGATTGATCGAGGCCGCGCTGGCGGGCGATCCGGTGCCACTGGAAGTGCGAACCGGCCGCGGTACAACCGATACCTACAGCCTGGATCTGACCGGGGCGACGGCTGATCCGCAGCGCTTGTTCGACCGGCTGGGGTTGTCCATTCCTCGTTTTGAAGTTGATCCGGTCATTGGCGAAGTGGTGGCCGACCAGCCCGCGGCCCGCGCCGGGCTGCAGGCGGGCGACCGGGTGACATCGATTGATGGCGAGGCGTTCGGAACCTGGACGCAGATGCGTGATTGGGTTCGCGAACATCCGGGTGCCGCCGTGGAGGTCGAGTTCGAGCGCGATGGCGCATCCCTGACGCGGGTCGTGCGACTCGAGCAACGGGAAGATGAGACCGGCGCGTATGGATATCTGGGCGCAGGCCCGTTCGTGCCCGAGGGGTTCTACGCCGAGCGTCGGGTGCAGGTGCGCTATGGACCGGTGGAGGCGGTCGGGCAGGCTGTGTCGCAAACCTGGCGCATGTCAGCACTGACGCTGCGAATGATCGGCCGCATGCTCACCGGCGATGTTTCGGTGAAGAACGTTTCCGGTCCGTTGCACATTGCCGAATATGCAGGCTATTCCGCGCAGGCGGGAATCGTGACCTTTCTCAGTTTCATGGCGATTGTGTCCGTCAGCCTGGGTGTGCTCAATTTACTGCCCGTTCCCGTGCTGGATGGGGGCCATCTGCTGTATTATCTGGTCGAACTGGTGAAGGGCTCCCCGATCTCCGAATCCGTTCAGGCGGCCGGCCAGCAGATCGGGCTGCTGCTTCTTTTCATGTTGATGAGTCTGGCGTTTTATAACGATATCAGTCGGCTCATTGGATAAATCCGAGTACGAAACATCATGCGAACCGTGAACTCACGGATCCTGGGGGCACTTGTTGCATGCCTTCTGTCCGCGGCGGCATCTGCCTACGAAAGCTTCGTCATCGAGGACATCCAGGCGGTCGGTCTGAAACGTCTGGAAATTGGCACTATCCTCACCTACCTGCCGGTGACGGAGGGCGATGAGCTCAATGAGCGCACGGGTCAGCAATCGATTCGCGCGTTGTATCAGACGGGCCTGTTCGAGAACGTCGCGCTTGGCCGGGAAGGCAATACGCTGCTGGTCCAGGTCGAGGAACGCCCCGCCATCGCCGCCTTCGAAATCGAAGGCAACAAGAAGATCAAGGGCGAAGAAGTCGACGAAGCCATGGAGTCGGCTGGCCTGAAAGAGGGCGAGCTGTTCCGGCGCGTCATCCTGGATCAGGTCCAGCAGGAGCTCACACGTCAGTACTATGCCAACGGCTACTACGACGTGAAGGTCGAGACCCAGGTTCGCGAAATCTCCGACAATCGAGTCAGCATTCTTGTCGAAGTGACGGAAGGCCGGGTCGCCAAGATCGAACAGATCAACATCGTCGGGAACGAGGCGTTTCCCGATGCCGAACTGCTGGACGTCTTCAAGCTCGAGCCCAGCAAGGTGTACAAGTTCTTCCAGCGCTCCGACCGGTATTCCAAGCAGCAACTGCTGGGTGATCTGGAGTCGCTGTCGTCTTACTACCTGGACCGCGGCTACCTGAAGTTCAACGTGGATTCCGTCCAGGTGGCGTTGACGCCGGACAAGCGCGACATCTACGTGTCGATCAACGTGTCGGAAGGCAAGACTTACACGGTGTCGTCGCTGGAGCTGGCCGGCGAGCTGATTCTCAATGAGACCCTGCTGCGCCGCCTGGTGCTGCTGGATGCCGGCGATACGTTCTCGCGCAAGGAAGCCACCGAAGGCGCCGAGCGCATCAGCGATGCCTTGTCGAACTTCGGTTACGCATTCGCCGATGTGCGTCCGCTACCCGAGATCAATGAGGATGATCGTACGGTCAAGCTGACCATGTACGTGGAGCCGGGCGCCCGTGTGTACGTCCGCCGGATCAATTTCTCCGGCAACCTCAAGACGCAAGACGAGACGCTGCGGCGCGAAATGCGTCAGTTCGAGGGTGCCGTGTTCTCCCGCGCTGCGGTCGAACGTTCACGTATTCGCCTGGCCCGACTGGCGTTTGTCGAAGACGCTGCGGTCGAGACCCAGCCGGTGCCGGGCACGGATGATCTGGTTGATGTGAACTTCGAGATCACCGAGCGGCCACCGGGTTCGGTGCAGCTTGGCGTCGGCTTCTCCGGATCGCAGGGCTTCCTGCTCACCGGTAGCGTGACGCATTCCAACTTCCTGGGCACCGGCAACCGGGTCAGCGCGTCGGTGGAGTCCAACGAGTTCTCGCGTTCGATCGCCGGCAGCTGGACCGATCCCTACGCCACACCGGAAGGCATTAGCCGCACGATCGACCTGCGCTACCGCGAGTCCGAACAGGTGGTTCGATTCAGCTCTGGCTTCGATACCAACACGGCCACGGCTTCGTTGACTTACGGTTTTCCGTTGTCCGAGTACACCTCCATTCGTCTGGGTGGCGGCCTGGAAGCCGTGACCATCGAGACCTTCGCGAACCAGGGCATCACATCCAACGAAGTGTTGGAGTTCGTGATCGCGGAAGGCACGAAGTTCTACAACTACGAACTGCGTACCGGGGTCATCCGCGACACGCGTAACCGTACGATCTTCGCGACGCGCGGCGCCTTGCACCGCCTGACAATGGATCTGACGCTGCCAGGCAGTGATCTGCAGGTGTTCAAGGCGTTCTACAACTTCCAGCAGTACGTGCCGATCTACAAGGGTCTGTTCGGGGAACTCAACGCGTCAGTCGGTTGGGCCGATGGCTACGGCAGTACCGAGCTGATCCCGCCATACGAACGCCTGTTTGCCGGCGGCTCCCGGTCTGTGCGTGGCTACCGCGACGGCACGCTGGGGCCGCGTGACACCCCGCGCAACATCTTCAATAACCCGTTTGGCGGCAAGTTCCGGATCTACGCTCAGAACGAGCTGATCATTCCGACGCCGCTGGAAACCGACAACAAGAGCACGCGCTTGTCGGTGTTCTATGATGTAGGCAACGTGTTCAACGAGGTCAACGACTTCGAGACCAGCGAGCTGCGGAGTTCCTACGGCATCGCCTACACCTGGTTTACACCCTTCCTGGGCGTGTTGGATCTGAGCTACGCAATTCCGATCGGTCCGGAGAGTGAAGATGAAACCGACCGATTCCAGCTCACATTCGGAACGGGCTTTTAAGCCAATCCGGTCATTCTGCTGTCCAATTCGATTCGAACAACAGACATTAATCTCATGAAACAGATCACCACGATTCTCGCTCTCCTGATCGCCGGCGCCGCTTGGAGCAGCACCGCGTTCGCCGAGGTCCGCATCGCCACCATTCAGTCGCAGCGCCTGATCAAGGAGTCGCCGCAGTACAAGAAGATGGAAGCGCAGATGAAGGCCGACTTCGAGCGCCGCGCCAAGGAACTCGAGCAGGACGGCAAATCGCTATCCGAAGACCTGCAGGAGTTCAAACGCAACGCCGACGTGATGAGCGCTGCCGAACGCGCTCGCACCGAAAAGGACCTGAACACGCGCCGGATCGACTTCAACTACGCCGAGCGCAAGTTCCGCGAAGACGTTGCCGCCCGCGAGCAGGAGCTGGCCCAGAAGTTGATGAACCAGATTTCCGAGGTGATCGAAGCGGTGGCGAAAGAGGGCAATTACGACCTCGTGCTGCAGGATCCGGTCTTCGCCAGCGATGCCGTGGATGTGACCGGCGCCGTGCTCTCTCGCCTCGAAGCGGCCAAGTAATCCACGCGATCGACGTCCAGTAGCATGGGGATTCGCCTGGACGAGTTGGCGCAGCGCCATGGCCTTCGGCTCATCGGCGACGGTGACGCGGAAATCGATGGTGTTTGCACGCTCGCCAATGGGCGTGCCGGCGCGATCAGTTTTCTGGCGAATCCACAGTACCGCCGCTATCTGACCGAGACCCACGCGGCGGCCGTCATTGTGACCGAAGCCGATGCGGCGGGTGCGGCGGTTCCCGTGCTCGTGGCGGATGACCCCTATGTGGCGTACGCGCGATTAGCCGCTGAATTTCTTCCTTCGGCTGACGTGACGCCGGGTGTCGCGCCGACCGCTCATGTCGATTCCTCAGCATCGTTGGCGGATGACGTTGCGGTGGCTGCCGGAGCGTCCATCGGCGCTGGAGCGCGGCTCGGCGCCGGCGTGAGGGTGGGTCCGAACACGGTGATTGGGGCGCGGTGTGTTGTCGGCGCGGGCACGCAGCTCGGCGCCAACGTGACATTGGAAGCCAGCGTGACGCTAGGTGCGCGCTGTACCGTCCATTCTGGTGCTGTCATCGGCTCGAGAGGCTTTGGGTTGGCGATGGACGCCGGACGTTGGATCGAGGTGCCGCAACTGGGCTCGGTCGTGATCGGCGACGATGTTGAGATCGGCGCCAATACCACGATTGACCGCGGCGCCGTTGAGGACACCGTAATCGGCGATGGCGTCAAGATCGACAACCAGGTGCAGATCGCACATAACGTGACGATCGGCGCTCACACGGCCATCGCGGCCAAGGTGGGGATTGCCGGCAGCACCTCGATCGGGTCCTATTGCATGCTCGGGGGCGCGGTCGGCGTGGCCGGGCATATCGAGATTACCGATAAGGTGATGATTACTGGCATGACGCTTGTGAGTCGTTCGATCAAGGAGCCGGGGACGTACTCGTCTGGTTGGCCGGTGACGACGAACGGGGAGTGGCGCAAGCAGGTGGCTCGGCTGCGTCGACTCGACAAGCTGGAGCAGCGCGTTAAGCGACTCGAATCGGGTGAGTAATGTCGCCGCGGCATCGTTAACAGGGCGGGGAACAGATAGTGGCGGGTGAACTCGATATCAATGACATTCTGAAGCTGGTGCCTCATCGGTACCCGTTTCTACTGGTCGACCGGGTTGTGGAGTGCGATGGCGAATCGCACATCGTGACCTTCAAGAACGTGACCTATAACGAGCCTTTTTTCCCTGGGCATTTCCCGCAGACGCCCGTCATGCCGGGGGTGCTGATCCTCGAGGCACTGGCGCAGACCTGCGGGTTGCTGGTCTCGGAAGTGACCGGGGTGCGCGCGTCCGATGGCGTCATTCTGTATTTCGCGGGCATTGACAAGGCGCGCTTCAAGCTGCCGGTCTCACCGGGTGATCGCCTGATGATGGAAGCCAAGGTGCTCCGACATAAGCGGGATGTCTGGCAGTTCGAGGCTCGCGCATGGGTGGACGACCGAACGGCATGCACCGCCACATTGATGTGCGCGGCCAAGTCCGTGGTGGGATGACAGTCCATAGCACCGCCATCGTCGATTCCACCGCGCGGATCGCGGACACCGCGCAGATCGGCCCGTACTCGATCATCGGCGCCAAGGTGGAGATCGGCGCGGGCACGACCATCGGACCGCACGTCGTCATCGGTGCGCAGACCCGGATCGGCGCAGATAACAAGATTTTCCAGTTCGCCTCGGTCGGCGAAATCTCGCAGGACATGACGGCGACACCGGCGGACGACACCTGGACGCTGATCGGTGACCGCAACGTGATCCGCGAGAACGTGACGATCAACCGCGGCACGCTCAAGGAAGACGGCACAACGCGAATCGGCAATGACAACTGGATCATGGCGTATTGCCATGTCGCGCACGACTGTCAGATCGGTAGCCATACGATCTTCGCCAACAACGCCAGCCTGGCCGGTCACGTGCACATTGGTGACTGGGTGATTCTGGGCGGATTCACCCTGGTGCATCAGTTCTGCCGCCTGGGTGCCCATAGCTTCACCGGCTATGCCTCCGGGCTGGATCGCGACGTGCCGCCCTTCGTGCTGGTGGATGGCAACCCGGCCGTGCCACGGGGCATCAACAGCCGGGGGTTGCAGCGTCGCGGATTCGACAAGAACGCCATCCGTTCGATCAAGGACGCCTACCGCACGATCTACCGCAAAGAGCTGCGGCTGCCTGATGCCGTCGAGGCTCTGCGCGAACAAGGCGACGACCCGCATGTCGCGTCCATGATCGAATTCATCGAGAGCTCACAGCGCGGATTGCAGCGCTAGCACCGTTCCGATGAGCGCGACCAGAGCGTAATGCGCATTGCCATCATTGCCGGCGAAGCCTCCGGAGACATTCTGGGTGCCGGCCTAATCACGGCGCTGAAACAGCGCGTGCCGAACCTCGAGGCCTTTGGTGTCTCCGGTCCTCGCATGGAGGCCGCGGGCTGCGAATCGCTGGCCAGCATCGACGTGCTCTCGGTGATGGGCTTGGTCGAGGTGCTGAAAGAAGTTCCGCGGCTGTTCCGGTTCCGCAAGCAATTGATCCGTCAGATCGTGGCGCGCAAGCCCGATGTGGTGGTGGGCATCGACGCACCGGACTTCAATCTCGGGTTGGAGCGGCGGCTGCGGGCGCGTGGCATCAAGACGGTCCACTACGTGAGTCCATCCGTTTGGGCCTGGCGCCAGGGCAGGGTGAAGGGCATCGCCAACTCGGTGGACTTGATGTTGACGCTGCTGCCGTTCGAAGCAGAATTTTACCGCGACAGCGGCGTACCCGTTCGCTTCGTCGGACATCCGCTGGCTGATGCCATCCCGGAAGACCCCGATCCCCTGGAGGCACGCGCCGTGCTTGGTCTGCCGGCCAGCGGCCGCGTGCTGGCGCTATTGCCGGGCAGCCGTGGCTCGGAGATAGAGCGCCTGGGCCTGCCGTTTCTGGATGCCGCCGAGCGTCTTTGCGCGGGCATCCCGGATCTGCACTGCGTCCTGCCGGCTGCGAATGACAAGGCACGGACCCGGATCGAAGCCCTGTTAGAAGGGCGGAATCTGCCATTGACGGTTGTCGATGGGCAGGCGCAAACCGCGATGGCGGCATCGGATGTCGTGCTGATCGCTTCCGGAACCGCGACGCTGGAAACATTGCTTGTCGGCCGACCCATGGTGGTTGCCTACGCGACTAATGCCTTCACCGCCTGGCTAATGCTGGATGCCGGGCTACTCAAGTCGCCGCATGTTTCGCTGCCGAATCTGCTGATTGACGAACCCGTGGTGCCCGAACTGCTGCAAGAGGCCGCGAGCGTGGAGATGCTGACCGGTGTAACCCGGCTGCTGCTCACGCGGCCAGCCTACGCGCAGGCGCAGACCCGGCAATTCGCTGCGGTCCGCGAGGCGCTGCGTCAGGATGCCGATTCACGCGCAGCCGAAGCGGTGCTGGAGTTGGTGGCGTGACCCTGCTGCGCACCGCAGGCGTCGACGAAGTGGGGCGTGGTCCGCTCGCCGGGCCGGTAGTCGCTGCGGCCGTGATTCTCGACCCTGGTCAGCCTATCTTGGGCCTGGCCGATTCCAAGGCCTTGACACCCGCCCGGCGTGAGGCCTTGTACGACCAGATCGTGGAACGGTCGCTGGCCTGGGCAATCGCCGAGGCGAGTGTGTCGGAAATCGACTCGCTGAATATTCTGCAGGCGTCGATGTTGGCGATGCGCCGTGCTGTTGAAATGCTCGCGCCGGCTGCGGAGCATGCATTGGTCGACGGTAACCGTGACCCTGGGCTTGCTTGTCGCGCCACGCTGGTCGTGGGTGGCGATGCGTCGGAGCCCGCGATCGGTGCCGCATCGATTCTCGCCAAGGTCACGCGTGATCGTGAGATGCACCGTCTCGATGTCGAATATCCCGATTTCGGGTTTGCTCAGCACAAGGGCTATCCGACCCGGGCGCACCTGGCCGCGCTGAAATCCTTGGGCGTCACGCCCATCCACAGACGCAGTTTTGCGCCAGTCCGCAATCTGCTGGGGCTAAGCGAGCAACAGGTGCTGCTCTAAACACGACGCCTGCGTTGGCGGTCAATGGATCAATTCCGTTTCCCGCCTGTCCTAGCATCATGCGCTTACTTGTCTTTGCTTTGGCCGCGATCGGTCTGATGTCGGCATGCAGTTCCGGCGGCAGCCGTTTCGTGCGTCCGGTCGCCACGCCTGTCCAAGGTGCCAATGACCTGGAGGCCTCCGATTACCAGGATGGCTACCTGCGGATATTCGTCAGCTCCAACCTGGATGAAACCGGTCGGCTGCTGGATTTCGGCAAGGAGGGACAACGACCGGCGATGCTGCTGATCTCGGCGCGCTTCGGCAAGGGGACGGTGGCGAGCTTCTCTGCCGACTCGGAGCCGGAGATTCCGGTGCTGCTGTACGACGTGCAGGCCGGCAAGACCCAATCGTCCATTGTCGACAATGCGCTGCTGTCGTCCGGGTTGCTCATCGATCCGGAATCGCTGTCCACGTCACCACATCTGCAAATCTATGTGCGTGGCGTCCCCGCGGACAAGGCGCGCTGGGTTACCGATTTGCTGGAACTTGCCACGGCCGAGCCGGTACTCAAGGTCGGCCTGAGCTTTGTGCCGGGCGGCGCGACATTCAGCCCGTTGTCCACCAAGTTGGGCGACATGCTCAGTGAGGAGATCAAGACCTCCGAGAAGCCCTGGGAGGAGAAGACCCTGCTCGGCTTGCGCCCGGACGAGGGATTGGCTTCGTTACATGGCCGCCAGTTCATCGTATTGCTGAATTCCACGACCATCGAACTGGAACCCCCACCGACGCTGGAACGCTGCGATACGCGGCGTTCGCTCACCGGCCTTTGTTACGCCACCGGCGGTGCCTGGGAGCCTGCCCAGGCCTATGTTCGCTTTGAACTGGACGTGACCGACTACCGCTCGATCAAGGATTTCATTGCCTCCGATGTGGGCTGCGAGTCGGACGAACGAATCTGGAGTGATTTCCGTGCCTTGCTCGCCTCCGGCCAACTTGCTCGCAAGCAGGCCGAGTACGAACGCCTGATTCTGACCAGGGGCGAACTACTCACCGATGCTCGCCGCGCCCAGGCGGATCGAAGCGCCGCACCCTATACGGGACGGATGCTACGGCTGGCGCAGCGGTTCGTGCTGTTACGCACGCCCGATGATGCCTACTGGGCCGATCACTACGCCAAACGCGCAGCGGCCCTGGATGACTGTGTGCGCAATGTGGCTATCGGCGGGACGGCGCAGAACGCCGCGATCTGGGATGAGGCCACCCAAATCTACTCCCGTCTGCCGACCTACGAACTCTGGGCCGAGTCGCTGGCGTCCAACAGCGACCCCGAAGCTCAGTCCCTGAAGGCTGCCGAGGCCGAGCTGCTCAGCATTGATCGATTGCTGGCGCGTCCAGAGCTGCGTTCTCTCAGCCGGGAAAACCTGGCCAGTCTGAACGGCCCGCGCATCCAGCTCGAACGCATGCTCACGGCAACTTACGACCGCATCATCCGGCGCGTTGTCGCCACCAGCGAACCGGCTTTCGGTAAGGCGGAACGTCTGGAGGTCTGGGCCGAGGCCACGCGATGCTCGGTTTGTCGTGACAGGCTGCTCGCCGAGGCCGATGCCCTGATCAAGACCCCGGAGTCGTCAGATGGGCATCAAGACTCGGACTCTGCGCCTCCGCAGCCCGGAGACGCGCGCTAGCCATCTAGTGGCGGCGTCAGTTGATTCAGGGTTTTCCTAACGGTTGGCGACCGCTCCCAGACGCTCCAGCGCGCGCTCCAGCGTCGGCAGATCGGTCGCGAACGACAGGCGCATGTGACCGGGTGTTCCGAAGGCCGTGCCGGGAACCAGCGCAACGCCCGCGTGTTCGATCAGGTATTCGCCCAGCGCCAGGTCGTCGTCGACTTCAGGCAGCGCCTCAATGAGCCCGCTCATGTCGGGAAAAGCGTAGAACGTGCCGTCGGACTCCAGGCAGCTCACGCCGGGCAGGGCATTGAGCCCGGCGACCACGGCGTCATGCCGCTGCTTGAAGGCCACCAGCATTTCCCGCACGCAGTCCTGCGCGCCGTTGAGCGCCGCCTCGGAGGCCTTCTGCGAAATCGACGTCGGGTTCGACGTGCTTTGCGACTGAATCTTGCTCATGGCCTTGATCAGCGCCGCGGGACCGGCCGCGTAGCCGATGCGCCAGCCCGTCATGGCATAGGCCTTGGACACGCCGTTGAGCACGATCGTGCGGTCGTAAAGCGCGGGTGTGGCATTGAGAATGTTCGCGAACGGCTCCTCGGTCCAGAGGATGTGCTCGTACATGTCATCGGTGGCGACGAAGACCTGCGGATGCCGCATCAGCACCTCGCCCAGGGCCGCGAGTTCGGCCTTGGTGTAGGCCTTGCCGCTGGGGTTGGACGGGCTGTTCAGCACCACCAGACGGGTCTTGGGCGTGATCGTGGCTTCCAGCTGTTCGGCGGTGATCTTGAACGCCGACTCCATGGTCGTCTCGATGACCACCGGCGTGCCGTCGGCCAGCAGCACCATGTCCGGGTAGCTGACCCAGTACGGCGCCGGGATGATGACTTCGTCGCCGCTGTCGATCATCGCCTGACACAGGTTGAAAAAGCTCTGCTTGCCGCCGCAGGAGACCAGCACCTGGTCGGCGACGTAGTCCAGCCCATTGTCGCGCTTGAACTTGCTGACGATCGCGTCCTTGAGTTCCGGTGTGCCGCCGACCGGCGTGTAGCGGGTCATGCCGGCATCAATCGCTTCCTTGGCTGCCATGCGCACATGCGCCGGCGTCGGGAAATCCGGCTCGCCTGCACCCAGTCCAATAATGTCCTTGCCCTGTCGACGCAGTTCGGCCGCGCGTGCGGTAACGGCCAGGGTCGGGGAGGGCTTGATGCGTTGTACGCGGTCGGACAGTTTCAATGGACTGACTCCAGCTGAGGTGAAAAGGCGTGCGTATGATACGGGTCGCTCGAAACCCGACCAACTACGTGTCGCAAACCGCGCGACTTGCCATTCAGTCCTTGGTCGGCTCGCCCAGGCGCCGTTCGATGCGGATCAGCGTGTCACGGATCTCGGTGAGCAGGGGTGTGGCGGCATCGCCCTCTGCGGCGGGCGCAGGTGCAGACGCATCGGTGACCCGGTCGCGCTGGCGCAGCGCCAGCGTGCGAAAGGCCTCGGTGTCTTCCAGGCCGATCAGGCGAACCAGCGCCCCTCCGCTGCCGCTCTGGCCGGCGGTTTCGACCCGCAGGCCCTTGAGATTCATGTAGCGCATGACAGGCCCCTGGAAGGTCGCCAGATCGGTGATCTTCTCCAGCGGGATGCTTTTCTCCTCCCGGTTCCAGATTCCCCGGTCCACCTGCAACTCGCGCGTGGTCAGCACCACATTCAGCGTCTTGAAATAGCGGCTGTAGTACCAGCGCATGATGGGCAGCATGAGCGGGATCAGCACGACCCCGGCAACCGTGCAGAGCAGCGCCAGCGACATCGTGAGCAAGTGGTAGCGAATCGCGCGCGGCGAAATGGCGGGGTTGCTGAGAATCTTGTTGGATTCGTCCATACGGGTTTCCATCGGCGGCAAGAAGCGCGGCGGCAGTTGCGGCGCCACGCGAGGTCAGCCTAGCGCAAGCCGCTTGCGGACCGTATCAGAGGGGCAGGATGCCCACCGCTGGTCGCCCTCTACAGCGGCGTCAACAGTGCCGGAAGGCGTATCATGGCGCGCCCAGTTCCCGCGCAGCATTCCGTGACGGATCGATTCGAACTCAAGGCCGATTGGGCACCCGCCGGCGACCAGCCGACCGCCATCCGGCAGATGCTGGACGGCATCGAAAGCGGCCTGTCGCACCAGACATTGCTCGGCGTGACGGGCTCCGGCAAGACTTATTCCATCGCCAATGTCATCCAGCAGATTCAGCGGCCGACGCTGGTCATGGCGCCCAACAAGACGCTGGCCGGGCAGCTCTATGGCGAGTTTCGCGATTTCTTCCCGAACAACGCCGTCGAGTACTTCGTCAGCTACTACGACTATTACCAGCCCGAGGCCTACGTGCCGTCGTCGGATACCTTCATCGAGAAGGATTCGAGCATTAACGACCACATCGAGCAGATGCGGCTGTCGGCCACCAAGGCGCTGATGCAGCGGCGCGACACGATCATCGTCGCATCCGTGTCCTGCATCTACGGCCTGGGCGATCCTGAAAGCTATTTCAAGATGGTGCTGCATCTGGATCGCGGCGACCGCCTGGACCAGCGTGAGCTGCTGCGGCGGCTGGCATCGATGCAGTACACCCGCAACGACATGGAGCTCAAACGAGGCACCTACCGCGTGCGCGGGGATGTGATCGACATCCACCCGGCGGAGACCGATGACGAGGCGCTGCGCATCGAACTGTTCGACGACGAGATCGAGGCCCTGTCGCTGTTCGACCCGCTCACCGGCGAGGTCAACGCCAAGGTGCCGCGTTACACGATCTTCCCGAAGACGCATTACGTCACCCCGCGCGAGCGCATGGTGGAGCTCATGGACCAGGTGCGCGACGAGCTGCGCGACCGGCTCAAGCAATTGCGCGAAGCCGGCAAGCTGCTGGAAGCCCAGCGCCTGGAACAGCGGACGATGTTCGATCTGGAGATGATCCAGGAGGTCGGCTACTGCAACGGCATAGAGAACTACTCCCGCTACATCTCCGGGCGCGGGGCCGGCGAGCCGCCACCTTGCCTGTTCGACTACCTGCCGCCGGATGCGCTGCTGGTCATGGACGAATCCCATGTCACCGTTCCCCAGGTCGGTGCCATGTACAAGGGTGACCGAAGTCGCAAGGAAACCCTGGTCGAATACGGTTTCCGCCTGCCGTCAGCGCTGGATAACAGGCCCCTGAAGTTCGAGGAATTCGAAAAGCTCGCTCCGCAGACCATCTTTGTTTCGGCCACGCCGGGACCATACGAGGGCGCCCATACGGGGCAGATCGTCGAACAGGTCGTCCGCCCCACCGGGCTGACCGACCCCGAGGTGGAGATCCGCCCGGTACGCACCCAGGTTGACGACCTGCTCAGCGAGGTGCAGATCCGCGCTGCAAAGGACGAGCGCGTGCTGGTCACCACGCTCACCAAGCGTATGGCCGAAGACCTCACCGACTATCTGCACGAGCATGGCGTGCGGGTTCGCTACCTGCATTCGGATATCGACACGGTCGAGCGCGCCGAAATCCTGCGTGATCTGCGGCTCGGCGCGTTTGACTGCCTGGTCGGCATCAACCTGCTGCGCGAAGGGCTGGATCTGCCAGAAGTCTCACTCGTAGCCATCCTCGATGCCGACAAGGAGGGCTTCCTGCGCTCCGAGCGCTCACTCATCCAGACCATCGGCCGCGCCGCCCGCAACCTGCATGGACGGGCCATTCTCTACGCTGATCAGGTCACCAACTCCATGCGCCGCGCGCTGGACGAAACCGACCGCCGCCGCGCCAAGCAGGTCGCGCACAACGAGGAGCATGGCATCACGCCGCAGGGCATCCGCAAGGCAGTGGGCGATGTCATGCGGGCGGGTTACGAACCGGTGTCCGGCGACGCCGCTCTGCAGCGTGTCGCGGACAAGCGGGCGGCTTACGAAACGAAGGACCCTGTGGCACTGGCCAAGCGCCTCAAACAGGTCGAGAAGGAAATGTACGCCGCAGCGGCCAACCTGGAATTCGAAACCGCCGCAAAGAAGCGCGACGAGTTCAACAAGCTCAAGGACGCGTTGACGGGGGCGGAAGTGGCCTAGCCGCAGCCCTGGCTTCGTCCAGCGCGACATGGACCATTGCGAGCTGATCGCTCAAGTGCTGCCAGCGCGTGTCCGCATCACCGATCTTTCTCTGCATATCGGTGATCTGCGCGATCTGTGTCGCGATGATGTCCAGCTTTTCGCTGATCACCGACTCTAAGCGGTCCTCGGCAACGCGTCGCTCATCCCCCATCCGGGATTTCAGATCGTCGTGATCCATCTGGTGGAGGTTCTTCATATCCCGCAGCGCCGCGCTTTTGGTGAACTGCGCGGAGCTCAGCTCCTGCTGGAGCCGGTGGTTCTCATGACTGAGTGATTCCACTTTGTACTGTTCACGCCGCAGCGCGAGTTGCAGCGCCTTGATGTCGGCGTGGCCCCTCTCCGGCTCATGCGCATCGCCCCGCGGCTCCTGCGACGAAAGCGATGGTTGATCCGGTGCTGTTGCCATTGCTGTTTTGCGACTACCTTGAGCTGAGCGGAGCGTGCCTGCGAGCGCGTGAGCATAGCGCGCATGGGTGCGCTCCCGCTGTGGATCGCTCCTCGACGTGGCCATCCTGAACACCATTGAGCGGCTACCCGGCGCCGATGGCTCATAACACCCAGGCAACACGTTGATGCAAGGAAAATTATCCTGCAATATCGACAAAGTATTAAACGCAGGATAACTCGTTGCAATTCAACGCAGAACAAAACCGCTGTGCCGAGAACATGGCGATGGCGTACGACGCCTGGATCGCGAACGAGCGTGCCTGGCATCAACACCGCGACCGGCTGAGCTGGAAAACGGTCAAGGGCAGGGATTACCTGTATCGCGTTGTCGATCGCCGCGGCAACGGAAAAAGCCTCGGCCCGCGCTCCGCGGAACGGGAAGAGTTCGAGCGTGGATACAGCAGCCGGCGCGATGCGGCGCAAGCCGCACGCAAGAGCTTGTCCGGCCGGCTCACGGAGGTCGGCCGCATCGCCCGCGCCGTCCGCCTGCCGGGTGTTGACGAGACCGTCGGCAGAATACTCACCGAATCCGATCGCCGAGACATGCTCGGCCAGACGCTCATCGCCGTCGGAACCAACGCCATGTTGGCCTATGCCTACGCCGCCGGCGTCATCATGGCGCCCGAACTGCAATCCACCGCAGACTTCGATCTTGCCTGGTCGGCCAGGCGCGAGGCTTTTGCACTCGCCGAACGCGGCACCCGGCCCATCTTCAACATGCTGAAAGCGGTGGACAGCACCTTCACCGTTAACACCGAGCGCTCCTTCCAGGCCCGCAACGCGGATGCCTTCGAAGTCGAGCTGCTCGCCGCACCGTCGGTGGTGGATGCGATCCCGAAAGCAGAACCGCTACGTCCCGTCGGCAATCTCCCCGAACAGGAATGGTTACTACGCGGCACGCCCGTCCGCGAAATCGTCAGGGCAGGGGCAACCGGTGTCTGCGCCATCGTCGCCCCCGACCCGCGCTGGTTTGCCCTGCACAAACTCTGGCTATCGCGAAAACCAAGCCGAAATCGGCGGAAAGTTCAAAAAGACCACAAGCAAGGACAGCTCTTGTGGGAAATGGCACGGGCGGGGCAGTTCGCGCTGCACCCGGTAGACGACGAATTCATCGACGGTTTGCCGGAAGAACTGCGGCAGGTGTTGGCGGGCTAGGGGCTTGCGGTCGGGCAGCCTGGGGCTTCCTACCTGCTCGGCTTCGTCGGCTTTGCAGGCTTGCGCAGCAGGCCATCGGTGCCGTCCGCGCCACGGTTCAGCGCTGAAGTCCAGACGCAGCGCACAATCGGTATGGGAGTTGCATCCCAGACGGGGATTTGTTCCCATTTGGTTAACTTGAACACGACGCCTTGCCGCATTGGATGCGGCGCGTGGCACCCAGGAACGGGATACGGCGTCGATTTCCCGATACAAACCGTTCGCTGAGGTTTCACCATGACCGTCCCGTTCCTGCGCAGCTTGCGCTTCGCTGCTGGTGCCGCTTTGCTGGCCAGCGTATCCATCGCCGGCGCCACGGATCCCGCATCCGGCACCATCGACTCCCAGACCACCCAGCAAATCGCGACCGGTGGGCCTTACGTGGTGTCCAATCCCACGCTGATCGCCACGGGCGAGCCCGTGTGCGATGCGCCGGAGAGCTGCGACGAGTACGTGCTCACGCTGGATTTGCCGCAGTCGTTTCGCGATGCCAACGCGGATGCCTTCGTCAACTTCGAACTGACCTGGGACAACAGCGACGATCTGGATCTGTTCATTTACGACGACGCAGGCACGGTGGTCGGGCAGAGCGCCACGGGCAATCCGGCGGAGTCTTCCGCGGTGCGGATCAGTCAGCTACCGAGCACCGCGCGTGTGGTGATCGTGCCTTTTTCTGTCACCGGGGCGAACGCCACGCTGACCATGACCTTGGGTACCGACGGCGGTAGCCCGGGCGAGCCCGGTGTCGACCCCTGCGTGCAGTCGGGCGAAGCCAACCAGGGCCAGGCGTTTGTCGACCCCGAAGTGCTCATGGATTTCACCATCCTGGGCCCGCAGGCCTTGTATGGCGTGTTCGTGCATTTCAATCAGGGTTCGCAGAAGTGGCAGGACGGTCTACTGACGAGCCTGGGCCTGACGGTGGTCAAGGATTTTCGCAAGTACGTGCCGGCCGTTTACGTGACCGGCCCGGTGGCAGTGTTGCAAACCCTGATCACGCTGCCCGCCGTGAGCCGGCTGGAATATAACGAGCCGTTGCAGTATCTCGGTGCAACCCAGTCCTGGGCGACACGTGCACGCGTGGCGCATGAGTATGTGTCTGGCGGACCGTACTTCGATGCCGATGGCAATGTCCTCGATGGCGCCGGCACGACGCTGGGCGTGATCGACAGCGGCCTTTACGGGCTGCATCCCGATTTCTCCGAAAACCTCTATCACAACTACAAGCTGATCAATCCGGCGGATGAGGTCACCGGCATCCCGACGGGTACGCCGCGTTATGTGGACATCGGTCCGGTGGATTCGGAAAGCCAGGTTGGCGGCCACGGCACGCACGTGACGGGCACGGTCGGCGGCCGTGGTCTGCAATCTGATGGTGGCTACCCGGTTCCCGAGGTCGCTCCCTATATTCAGGGCACCTACTCGGGCGCGGCGCCCGGTACCCAGCTGATCCATTGGGGTAACGGCGCCGGCATTCTGGTGCTGTCCACGGCTTCGGCCTACGTTCATATGCTCGATAACCTGGACAGCTTCGATCCGCCGTTGCGCGCCGTGAACAATTCCTACGGCAATGCGGGCGGGTCGGAGTACGACCCGGGCGGGGTGGCGTCATGCCTGATCAAGGACATCGTCGATGCCGGTGTGGTGATGGCTTTTGCCGCGGGTAACGACGGGGGCGACGGCAGCAACGATATGACGTCCAGCGCCTGCAAGGACCCGACGCCCGGCGTGATCTGCGTGGCCAGCTACAACGATCTGGGCACCGGCGATCGCAATGCGCCGCTGTCGGGCTTCTCCAGCCGAGGCCTGGCCGGCGACCCGGTCAATTATCCGGACGTCGCCGCGCCTGGTGATCTGATTACCTCCACCTGCTTCCAGTCGCAGCCCAGTCAGGCGATTTGCACGGGCGGCGCCGGCGGGGCGGTTGAGGACGTCTGGTTCCCCTGGTACGGAACCATCTCTGGCACGTCCATGGCCACGCCGCATGTCACCGGCATCATCGGTCTGATGACGCAGGCTCGTCCGGATCTGACGCCTGCCGAGATCGAGAACATCATCCAGGACACCGCCGTGAAGGTGGGCACCGGGTACGAGCCCGACCCGCAGAACCCGGATGACACCACGCACTTCGGCTATGGCGCCGGGTTGATCGATGTGCCGAGCATTCTTGATGCACTGGGCGTTGCGAACACCGGCCTGCCACCAGCCGGCGAGCCGTTCGTGATCCTGGACGGTGATGCCGAGGCCGGCGACGCCACTGATGTGGTCACGCTGACCATGCAGGAAGACACCGTCGACGGCGTGACAGGCGTCGTGCACTCGCTGACGCTAGGCAATGCCGCCGATCTGGCTGGCGAGACCGCCATCGCGTATCGGATCGAGCGCAATGTTGGCGGACAGCCGTTCACCACGACGGTCACGCTGGACGACACGGGTGTGACGATTCCCGAGGTCGGCGACGACAATACGGCTGTCGCCAGTGTGATATCGCTGACGGACAACGTGATCGACGTATTTGTGCCGTATGTGCAGATGGGCGTCCCCGCTATTGGCGAGCCGATCCACAACATACGGGTCTTTGTCGAGGGTGCTGCCGGCACGCTGGACATCGCGCCCAGCCCGGCCAACAGCACCATGGCCACGCAGACCATGTTCGGGCGCGCCTTCACCACCCAGCTTGATCCTGGTGTACTGCCGCCATCCGACGAGAAAAGCTGCGAGCTGCCCGGCCTGACGCGCATCACCTCGCCAGCCGGCACCACGGGCCTCGCCGAAAGCGGCACGGGCCAGGAAGACATCCGACAAGCCTGGATCGCCGAGCCAACGGACATGCCCGGCAACATCGTGTTCACCATCAAGGTTGCCAACCTCGGCACGCAGCCGCTGCCGTCCCACCGCTGGTATTACTATTTCAACTTGCCGGAGGATCCGACCAACTACTGGGTGGCCATGACCACGGACACCGTCACGCCAGCGTTCGAATACGGCACCAATGCCACGCTGGATACGCCGGCGGCCGCGGTGGGGACGTTCACAACGGAAGGCTCGCTCGATCCAGCCAGCAACTTCCAGCCGGACGGCACCATCCAGCTGGTCATGGACAAGGCCACGCTCGGCATTGACGACGGCACCACCTTGACCGGCCTCGCGATTAGCGTGCGGCAGACGACCAACACCGTGAATGGCGTCGGCCTGACCGTGGATTCGGCCGGAACCAACCTGGATTACACCCTGGTGGGCAACGACCAGTGCCAGTCGCCGGACAGCCAGACGCCGCCCGAGCCGGGCAATCCGACCACCCCGGACAGCGCCAGCGGTGCCGGTGGCGCGCTCGGCCTGCTGCTGATGGGCGCCGGACGGCGCCGACGCAGCGTCGCCTAGGGCAAAGATCCCGAGCCGGCCTGCCACCTACGTGGCGGGCCGGTCGCCGGGTTTGCCGGGTCGTCTGAGCTGCGGTGCCGCGATCGACTCCGCGGTTGAGGCAGTTTGCGGTCCTGGGGCACCCGCAGGCGGCGGGCGCCGACGATCAGGCAATGGCCGGCACGATCGTCGATCTGACGTCCCGCCGTCTGTCCGGACCCAAGTTGGAAGTGTCCGCCCGGTCATCGAATGTGTCCGCCAAACTGTCCGCGGACACTTTATTGGTCAGGCGTGGATCCAATAAATTAAATAAAAACAACAAGATATAGATTGATAAAAGTTGGTACGCCGGTTGCGCTATAGCTTGCAGGTCCACCCAGCGAGTCAATCATGCGAATCAGCAAAACCCTTGGAATTCTGGCTTTCGCCACGCTCAGCATGCCTTGTCTGGCCTCTGTTGAATCCACGCTCGGCATGGTCGGCGGTTTGCACGCGTTGCCGAAGGCTTCCGTCCAGATCGACTACGCCGCCGAGTTGAATCGCCTTCAGGCGGCTCAGCCTTATGTGATCTCCAGCGAATCGATGTTGCGGGTTCGGAACGAGCAGCGCATCGAGCAGCAGGTTGATCGGTTGATGACGAAGTTCGGCATGAACGGCCCGGCGCTGCCGGAGGTCGGCTACACATTGCCGATGCCCAGTCCGGTGTCCCTGTCCCGGGCGCCGGCGCTGGACGTGACAGCCATCGGCTGTTCGGTACAGGCACCGGAACCGTTCTGGTCGTTATCCGACCTGGGTGTCGGGTCGGTGGCGACCACCGGCTGCGAGGCGCATGACTGCGTCTATCTCTGATCGGTTTGCGACGTCGACGCTGCAAGCCATGTCATTTAGAGATACCAGTGGCCAGGATCAGTTGATTGCGTCATCAAGCGCCTGGGTGCGTTGGCGCTGGCCGGTGATGGTGAGTGCCGGCGTGATCGCGGCCGCCGCGTGGCTGGTGCCCACCGTGTGGGAGCGCTGGTCGGCCGGGCAGTCGGTGCAGCGGTCACGTTTGTCCATCGCCACCGTTGAGCGCGGTCGATTCGAGCGAGATATCGCTGCGGATGGTCGGGTCGTCGCCGCGGTGAGTCCGACGCTGTACGCCGCCGCCTCCGGCACGGTTCGCTACACCGTCCAGGCCGGGCATCAGGTGCAGCAGGGGCAGGTTCTGGGTGCCCTGGACAGTCCGGAACTGCAAAGCGAGCTGGCCCGGGAAAAGGCCAAGCTGCAGGCATTGACGGCCGACTTCGAGCGGGCGCGACTGGACGTGCGCCAACAGGCATTGCTGGCGGAGGAATCCCTGCAACAGGCCGGTGTGGACCGGGACACGGCGGCCATCGAGCATGCCCGCATGTCACAGGCGTTCGATCTGGGCGTGATGCCGGAGATCGAAAAGCTGCGAACCGAAGCCGTGTTGAAAAAGGCGGAGTTCGCACTGCAGCGCGCG
>NZ_CAXRDQ010000059.1:0-3494 GCF_964229365.1 Abyssibacter sp.
AGGTCTGACCCGCAGCGATATCGGCCAGGCCGTTCGGGCCTATACCGACGGCCTGTACGTCGGCGAATACTTCGACGGCAACCGGCGGCACAACATCGTCGTGCGGGCCGATCCCTGGGATACGCCCGACGGCCTGGCCGAGTTGCCACTGGCGACACCGCAGGGCGGCATTCAGATGCTGGGTGAGCTGGCCTGGCTGGAACGCCATGTCGGCCCGTCGGAGCTGCGCCGCATTAACGGTCAGCGCACCGTCACGCTACGCGTGTTTCCGCCGGAAGACACCACCCTCGAAGAGGCCATCGACACGATCGAATCCGAGGTGGAGCCGGCCATACTCGCGGTGTTGGGTGCCGAGGGTTCGATTCGCTATCGCGGCAGCGCCGATGGACTCGATGAGGCGCTGGCCTCCATGGGCCGCAACCTGCTGTACGCCCTGGTGATTCTGCTGCTGATCCTGGCCGCGATGTACCGATCCGCCATCAGTGCGCTGATCGTCCTGTCGGTCATGCCGCTGGCCTTTGCCGGCGGTGTGCTGTCGCTCTGGCTGATGAACCTGTTCACCTTCCAATCGATGGATCTGCTGACCATGAGCGGATTCATCATTCTGCTGGGCCTGGTCGTGAACAACGCCATCCTGCTCGTCGACCGAACCCGCCGTGCCGAGGCGGAGGGACTGACCCGGCGCGACGCGGTCGCCAGCGCCGTGCGCCAGCGGGCGCGGCCGATCTACATGAGCGCGCTGACGAGTATCTTCGGCATGCTGCCGCTGATGCTGATGCCGGGGACCGGGTCGGAGATCTATCGAGGCCTGGCGGCCATCATCGTGGGCGGCATGGTGTCGTCGGCGATCTTCACCTTGGTGCTGCTGCCCAGCCTGCTCCGATTCGGAGAGGACCGGCACGGCATTGCCACGAACATCCCGGCGCCCGACGCCGACCCCGCACGTTCCGGAGGCTGATATGCGACCGCTGCTCTTCACCGCCTTGCTGCTGCCCATCTGCGCACTGCACGCCCAGCCAGCCCCACAGGCCACGCCCGTGGTGGTCGACCACGTTCGCTCCGAACGCATGGTCAAGGCCATGCCGGTGTCCGGCACCGTGCACAGCCGCAATGAGATGCAGATCACCGCCAGCGTCGCCGGTCGGCTGGAGTGGCTGGCCGAACCGGGCAGCACGGTGCAGCAAGGCGAAGCCGTGGCGCGCATCGATGCCCGGCCCTTGCGTCTGCAGCTCACCGAACAGCGCGCGCTGATCGAACGGGAATCGGTCAACCACAACTATCTGGAACGCGAGGTCGAGCGTCAGGAGCGCCTGTCGTCCAGCAACTATGTCTCGGTCATCGATCTGGAGCAGGCGCGTTCGCAACGGGACATGGCCGCCAGCGATATCGAGGTCGCCCAGGCTCGCATTGCCCAACTCGAAGACCAGATTCTGCGCGCAACCGTCACCGCGCCCTTCACCGGCGTAGTCGTGGAGCAAACCCATTTCGTCGGCGAAGAAGTGGTTCGCGGGGCGAGCCTCAGCCGCCTGATCGATACGGCGCATCTGGAGGTACGTGCAGGCGTGCCGCTACGTCTGCTCGGCCGCACGCGTCCGGGCGACGTGCTCAGCGTGATGGTTGAAGGAGAAGAACTGGTCGGACGAATCCGCACCGTTGTGCCCGCCGGTAATCCGCAATCGCAAACCTTCGAGATTCGGGTCGACCTGCCCACGGACGATGCCCGCCGCCTCGCGGTGGGCCAGATCACCCGCGTGCGCGTACCGATTAGCAGCGAACAGAGCAGTCTGGCCGTGCCGCGCGATGCACTGGTGCTGCGGCAGAACGGAACTCGCGTCGTGCGAATCAACGCACAGGGGCTGGCCGAACATGTGCCCGTGACACTGGGCCAGGGCCGCGGCAGCTGGATCTCGGTTCAGGGCCAACTGGCGGTGGGCGATGTCGTGGCCGTGCGCGGAGCCGAACGCCTGCAACCCGGGCAGGCGGTCACCGTGGTGCGCGATCTGGCCGAGGAGCGCGACGGCGTCAATCGCGGCTGAGCCCGCGCGCGGGTGGTCGTCCGCCGCGAGGAGTTCGTTGGCCCATGCGCGCGGTCTAATCCGATAGTTTGTTTACGATCTCGCCCAGCGGAAGCGCTGGACTGAACAGGAAGCCCTGCCCCAGACGGCAGCCCTGCTCAAGCAATAGCTGGCGCTGTGCATCGGTTTCCACGCCTTCGGCCAACACCTGCATGCCAAAGTCTGCGGCCAGGCCGATCACCGCCCGGATCAGGCTGAGATCACGCGGGTCGGAGGCGATACCGCTGACAAAACTGCGATCGATCTTCAGCACGTCGACCGGCAATTCGCGCAGCACCGCCAGCGAGGAGGCGCCGGTCCCGAAATCGTCCAAGGCCGTGCGAATGCCGCACGCGCGCAACTTCCAGAGCGTGCTCGCGGCGGCCGCGGCGTGCTGCATGACCGCAGTTTCGGTGACCTCGACGCAGATGCGCTCCGGCGCAACGCCGGCCCGCTCAATGCGGTCGATCAACCACTGCGCGGTTTCCGGCCGCGGCACAGCCGGCGCCGACAGGTTCAACGACAGATATAGCGAATCGGGCAACGTCGGCAAATCGGCCAGGCAAAGGTCGACCGCGTAGTCGGTCAGCTCGCCAATCAGCCCGGATTCCTCGGCCATGGGGATGAACTCCTCCGGCGACACCGAGCCCAGTGTCGGATCGTCCCAACGGAGCAACGCCTCGACACCCACGGTGCGCCCGCCCTGCAGCTCCACCAGCGGCTGGTAATGAATCGCCAGCTCGCCGTTACGAACCGCCTGCACCAGCCTTTGCTGGACCGTCGTGGCGCGGATCACGCGTTGCCGCTGCGCCGGGTCAAAGCGGGCGACCCGGTTCCGACCATCACGCTTGGCCTCGTACATCGCGGTATCGGCATCCGCCAGCAGCCGCTCGGCGTCCACCGGGCCATCCTCGCCAGCCACCCAGACCAAACCGATGGATGCGGTGATCTGAAACGACTGACCACCCAGCGGAATGGGCTTTTTAAGTTCAGTGAGCAGGCGCTGCGCCATAGCGTCCATGTGGTCGGCGCTCTGCAGTGATTCGCTCACGTAGACGAACTCGTCTCCACCAAACCGAGCGACGGTGTCCGATGGCCCGGCGAAGGCTTTGAGCCTCTCGGCAATCGAAACCAGCAACTCGTCGCCGGCACGATGCCCGAGGCCATCGTTGACGAGCTTGAATCCGTCGATGTCGAGAAAAAATACTGCCAGAGTGCCGCCATTGACCTGGATTCGGTCGCAGGCGTGACCCAGCCGGTCAGCCAACAGCAGTCGATTGCCCAACTCGGTGAGCGGATCCTGCAGTGATGGAATGGACTCCTCCCGCCGTTTTACCGGCATCTGTGTGCCAAGCTGGTGTTTCTGAATCACGAGCTACACCGACAGAAGGAGTCCGAACATGCAATCTACGACGATTGCCGTGGATACGGCAAAACTGG
>NZ_CAXRDQ010000060.1:0-31014 GCF_964229365.1 Abyssibacter sp.
GGAGCCGTCGGTGATCCACGACGGGCGGGTGAGGAAACACTGACGGACGCACGCCGCCAAGTTGCCGCCGGAAAACAGGCCAGGCAAGGCACGAGGAGCGAAGTTTGGTCATTCCAAATGAACGACGAGCAACGCTGCATGGCCTGTTGTCAGGCGCAATCCTGAGGAACGGGCCGGTGTCCCCGCAATCCTGCGTTGTCGTTCGCTGACTTGGAATGACCAAGCGGTACTCACTCCGCCTGGTCTTGCGGGGAAACCGGCTCCGTCTTGGCGGCGTGCGCCAGTCAGTGTTTCCTCCCTCTTGAGCTTGTCAACCTCGATCAGATAGTCGAGCGACTGTTCCAGCGCTTGCGCCGACGGGCTGCTCACGCCTCAGCGGTTTTCCGTTCCAGGCGGCGAATGCGGGCTTCGAGCCGATCGGTGCCGGTGCGCAAGTCGTCGACGGCATCCATCCACTCGTGAACCTCGTCGCCATGCACCAGGTCGCCGGTTTCCTCGCGGAGGAACTCGATGGTGTCGTCACCCAGGGTTTTGACCGCCTCGCGACCCCAGCCGAAAAAGCGACGGGCTGTCTGGCCAATGCGGAAGGCGGCAATAGGACCGAACATCCGTTCCAGCGGCGCTTCCAGGTCCAGTTCCAGGGCGTCGAAAATCTCGGCAAAGCGCTGGGCGAGGATGGCATCACCTTCGATGCGCACGCCGCCGGACAGCAACTGCGCCTGCTTGTCGCCACCTGCGGCGGCCAGCCGGGCGAAATCGCCCATGCGACCGATCAGCCGCACATCCGGCTCATCGGGCCAAAAGATCGACAGTTGCAGGCGATCCACCACCGGCACGGCGTAGACGGTCTGATCCCAGCCGGTGATGGTGACGGCGACGACACGGCCGTCGAGTTGGCGCAGGCGGTCGGCGACTGCCGGGTCCAACGCCAAGGCGCGGTTCAGGCCGGCCTCGACCACGGCGACCCCATTGGCGATCAGGCTCATGCGCCAAAACCCCGGTGCACGGCGCAGATGCCACCCGCCAGGTTGTAGTGCTGGCAGCGCAGGAAACCGGCTGTTTCCATCATGCCCTGCAAGGTCACCTGATCCGGATGCATGCGGATGGATTCGGCCAGGTAACGGTAGCTGGCCTCGTCCTTGGCGACATAACGCCCCAGTGCCGGCAACACCTTGAAGGAGTATTCATCGTAGAGCTTGCCGAACCCGGCGGAGGTGGGCTTGGAGAATTCCAGGATCAGCGCCCGCCCGCCCGGCTTGGTCACGCGCTGGATTTCCGCCAGCGCGGCGTCCTTGTCGGTCACGTTGCGCAAGCCGAAGGCCATGGTCACGCAATCGAAGTGATCGGTGGGAAACGGCAGTTCCTCGGCATTGGCCAGCACGTAGTCCATGCCCTGGACAATGCCGCGATCAATCATGCGGTCGCGGCCAACACTGAGCATGGAGGCGTTGATATCCGATGCGATGACCTGTCCGTCGGCACCGGCTTGCCGGGCGAACTTGCCGGCCAGATCACAGGTGCCGGAGGCCAGATCGAGGACGCGTTCGCCAGGACGCACGGCGGCAAGATCAATGGTGAAGCGCTTCCAGACGCGATGCACGCCCATGGACATCAGGTCGTTCATCAAATCGTAGCGTGAGGCGACCGATGCGAAGACCTCGCCGACGCGGCGTGTCTTGTCCGTGGAGCTGACAGTTTCGTAACCGAAATGCGTGGTCTTGCTCATCAGGGTTTGCCCGCGGTGGGGGTGTACTGCTTCACGACCGAATCCAGCGTCCGCACGCCAGGATCGCGGCCGACGCCCGCGGCATCCAGACGTTCGTTGTAGTCCTGCCATAGCGCATCCTGCTGCATGCAGAACTCGTGCAGCAGAGGCCAGCCGTAGAGACCGCTGTCGTGCCCGTCGTCAAAGACCGGGCGAATGGCATAACTGCCCACGGCTTCGATGTGGTCAATGCCGACATTGCGCTTGCCCCAGACCAGCTTTTCCTGACCCGGCCCGTGCCCTTTGACTTCAGCAGACGGCGAGTACACGCGCATCAGTTCGGCCGGAATCGAGTACGTCGCGCCGTCGTCGTAAGTCACGTCGAGTACGCGCGAGGCGCGGTGCAGGGTCAGTTTGGTGGGGACCGGAATCATGAGCATGCAGTGGTTGTCGTCTGGCGCGCACGATAGCACCACGCGCCGGCGCTCACGAGGCGTGACGAGCGAGCATTGGGCTTAGCTTGCTGGCTTGCGGGTTGCTGACTGACTCGGGGCGTGCCCGGTCCAGCGCTTGTAGGCGCGGGTGAAACTGCTCGCATCGGAGAACCCGACCAGATAGGCCACTTCGGTGACGGAACACTGCGCCGAGGCGAGGTGGCGATCCGCCAGTTCGCGGCGCGTGGTTTCAACCACCGCACGAAAGCTGGTGCCGCGATCGGCCAGTTTTCGCTGCAGGCTGCGCTGGCTCAGATGCAGGGCCTGGGCCACCGCCTGCTGGCTGCAGGCGCCGCCGGGGAGCAGACGGGAGATCGCATCGCGGACGGATGACACGATGTCATCGCGCAGCCGATGGCGCAGCATGTCGTCAAGCAGGGCTTCGTTGACCGCCCGCAGCGCCGGGTTCGCGGTTTCCAGCGGCCGCAGCGCCTGGCCGCGATCGTAGACGATGCGGGTTTGTGCTGCCCCGAACTGCAGCGGACAGGCAAAGGTCTGCTCGAACCGATCCGGGCTGGGTGGCGCGGGACGCGCCAGCGAGGCCTGGACCGGATGGCAGTCGCCGCCGGCCAGCGCCCGCGCCGTGCGCACCAGAATCGCAGCGAATGCGTCCACGGCCTGCCAGGCCGGGGGCGGGTCCACGGGCACATGGCCGAGCTCAACCCAGCAGTGCCTGGCGTCCTCACCGAATTGCATTTGCGCAGCATCAGTCACCACCCGGCCATAACGCACCATGCGCTGCATGGCATCGCGCAGCGAGTCGCTGACCAGGGTGGTGACCGTCAGCGCGTGGAACGTGGCCTGGTTTACATGCCGCGCCACGCGCAGGCCGAAGGCGTCGTCACCCGTGGCCGCCACGGCCGCACCCCAGAGCCGGGTTGTCTGGCTCAATGGAATACGGGCATCCGGGTTCGCCAGGCAGGCCGGATCGATCCCGGCCTCGCAAAACAGCGGCTCCCAGGCAATGCCGGCCTGGACCAGCGCCGCACGGATCGCTCGCGCCCAGCTGGCCAGCGACGTGATGTCGTCGGCGGCCGTCATCGATGGCGAACCAACAGCACATTGGCGCAAGCAGTCATGCGATTGGCGGATTCGGCCCTGTCTCGCCCCGGCCGGGCCCGGATACTGACCACACAAATTCTTGGAGACCTGTATCCATGCATACCCGCAATCTGTCGGACGCCGACAAACATCGCATCCAGAGCATTCGGACGGGCGTCAGCGCCGCAGCGGACGGATTGCGGCAGCGGCATCGCTGGCTGCGTCACCAGAATCTGATCGGCGCGCTGATCATGGCGGGCTCCATCGCCGGCGCGGTCGCCAGCGGCTGGGCGTACGTGGCGGGCGTCATCCCCTGGTTTGTCTGCATTCCCCTCACCGCGGTGTTCCTGTCGTTCATCCATGAGCTGGAACACGACCTGATCCACTTAATGTACTTCCGCAACAGCCCACGCGCCTACAACCTGATGCTGGCACTTTGCTGGATCACCCGGCCGAGCACGATCAGCCCCTGGGTGCGCAAGCGCATGCACCTGCACCATCACAAGTACTCGGGCACGGAGTCCGATATCGAGGAGCGCGGTATCACCAACGGCGAGCGCTGGGGTCTGCGTAGGCTGCTGATGACCGGCGACAACATGCTGGCCGTGTATCTGCGCCCGAAGACAATTTACAAGGCTGCCCGCGCGTTTATCCTCGCGCAGAACCCGCAGTCAGAGGCCGAGCTCAAGTCGCTGGCGCGTGAGCAGCGTCGTGGTTATTTCCCACTGGGCCTGATCCACTACGCCTTCTGGCATGGTTTTGTGCTGTTCCACCTGGCCAACGGCATCGCGCTGCTGTTCGGCTCGGGCATTCCGCTGTCGGCCGGCATGGAAACCTTCATCGCCGGCCTGAACACCGCCGCCGTGGTCTACATGGGTCCGAACATGCTGCGCACGTTCTGCCTGCACTTCATCAGCTCGAACATGCACTACTACGGCGATGTCGAGGCCAAGAACATCATCCAGCAGACCCAGGTCCTCAACGTCTGGTGGATGGCGCCGCTGCAGCTGTTCTGCTTCAACTTCGGTTCAACCCACGCCATCCACCACTTTGTCGTGAAGGAACCGTTCTACATCCGCCAGGCCACGGCGAAGGCCGCGCACCGGGTGATGCGGGAGAATGGCGTGCGGTTCAATGACCTCGGCACCTTCCGCCGCGCCAATCGCTACGCGTTGGAGAACTCCGCGCAGCCGGCGGCGGTATCCAGGGCAGTGGACTCGCTAGACGCCTGATCCGAAAGAAAACGCCGCGGTGCGTCAGCGACGCGTCGCGGCAAACCGGAGATAACTCCTGGCGCGTTCAAGCTGGTTCTCGGCGAAGAACCGTCAGAGATCACATTCACTATCAACGAGGCCCTGATTCACGATCGGCACGCGCCCGGCCCTCGACCAGGAATAAACAACAACTTTCGGTTCGGGCACGTCGGCGGTATAGGGGCATCCACTGCGGTACAGCGTCATACGAAGCGTGTCCGTGGACCCTGACCGTTCGACAAACTCCGGAACCAAACCGATCCCCCGAGAGCCTGCCGTGCTGACAACGGCGACGTAGTTGAGCGACGAAGAGTACTCCGGCACTTCCGCCGCTCCGTCGGATGCGGATTCGGCCATCTCCGCGTAATACGCGTAACGATTGTCATAGAAGAAAACGTCTGTCTGGAATCCGCCACCCGGCGCACCGGAATAAGGGGCTGAGAATTCCGTGGTCAGCTCGATGATGGACAGGTCATCATCTGACCCGGAACAGGCAGCTAGGCTCAGGGCCACCAATCCCGACACCAGCAGCGTCCGCGCACTACAACACCACGATGCCTCGCCGGCTTTTCGATATCCAGCATTTGAAGGCCCGAACCGGTACGACATCACTCAAACTCCAACGTCGCCAATTCCGACCCGGTCGCGGCATCGGTCACGATCAGAAACGCGTCAGACAAGGTGTAGAGCGTCTGACTGGTGGCGTCCGTTGCGATCACCGACCGCAGCGGTGCGTTGTAGTAAACCGGCGCGAAGCTGGTGCAGCCGCCTTCACTGCCATCGGCCACCGGCGGGCAGGCATCGCCGCCTCCGGTCTGCTTGTGATCGACGCGCAGTTGCTCGGTGATGACGCCCGCGGTGTCGATATCCCAGGTGATGAAACCGGAGAACGCGCGCGACTCGGCAGGCGAGCCGATCTGCGCGGGGATGCTCAGCAGACCGGTCGTATCCGTGGCGGGCGCGTAGGTGAAGGCCAACGGTTCGTATTCGGCCAGCGAGTAGGCGTAATCATCCGGCTCGATGGCTGGTGTCGCGGCGGCGATGCGAGTGGGGTTGGTCAGGTCCGACACGTCGAATAGCTGAAGCTGAAACGCGTTGCCGGTGCCGACACCCCCCTCTCCGCCTTCGCGGCCGATGGTCAGCAGCACATCGTCCGATATGGGGTGGATGTACGACGAAAAGCCCGGGATCTCCACTTCGCCCAGCAATATCGGGTCCGTCGGGTCGGAGAGGTCGAAGGTGAACAGCGGGTCGGTCTGCCGGAAGGTGACGACATAGCCGACATCGCCGACGAACCGCGCGGAGAACACGCGCTCGTCGTTGCCAAATCCGGTCACGTGGCCGACCTGGGTCAGCGCGTTGTCGTCGAGGCGCAGCACGGTCACATCGTTGGTCGGCACGCTGGCCTCGGCCGGACAGGTCTCGTTCGGATTCACGCTGTTGCAGCTATCCGACCGCGAGGTGGCCAGACGCAGGTGGCCGCCGCTTTCGCTCATCGCATAGCGATTCAGCAGCCAGCCATCGACAACACCCGCTCCTTTGGGCACGGCCGGTCCACTGTCGCTGATCTCGAAGCGATAAACCGAGGTCTGGTCGACCTGGAACGGGGCAAAGAACCAGCCATTGCTGGTTTGCGCCAGATACAGGTTGTCGGCCGAGGCGTAGACCATCCAGGCATTGTTCACCGCACCAATCGCCGCAGCGTTGCTGCCGTCCATGTCGATGCTGGTCATCGTCAGCGTGGCCATGGCCGTCGCGACCTCCGGCCGGTACAGCGCGGCGCAGTCCATGGGTGTCAGCGGCGCATCGACCGCAGTGGCAGTGTTGGGTACCAGCTCGGCGAGCGGCGCATTGTTCGCTTCGGCCTGGGCCAGCGCGAGCAATTCCGCACGCTGCTCATCGGCGCGCTCGGCATCACCGGCGGCCTCGGCTTCGAACCAGGCATTAACCCCACTGTTGAAAGCCTCGCTGGAATAAAGCGCATCCAGGCCGGTGAAGTAGTGGCTGGCAATCAGGTGAATGCGTGTACCGATGCGCCGTGAGCTGAGGTAGTAGCCATCGACCCGATACTGGCCGAGGTGGGCGGGCTGCGCTGCGTCTGACACATCGTAAAAATCCAGCCGGGTGCCAACGCTGTCGCCGACGACTGTCGTCAGCCGCTGCGCCACCGGATCGAGGTACTGGCCGTAGAGATAGGCAGACGCGCCAAGGTCGATGCGGCCGACCTCATGGCTGGCCGCTGCAGGCACGGCATCGATGACACGAACGCTGCCGGTTTCGCGGTGCATGGCATAAATGATTCCACGCGCGCTGTCGGTCTCGATCAGATCGGCTTCGTCGACACCCACTTCCTGCGTGTTGGTATCGGTGAAATCCGGCGCGCTGGCACCCCCGGTTGCGTCGCCTTCGGCGGCAACCGGGACCGGCCCGCCATCGGCGTAGTAGTACACCGGGCTGAGCGCACGCTCGACAAAACTCTCGGCGGCGAAGCCGCGCCAGTCGGCGCAGCTCGACACGGCCTTGAGCTGCAATTGGGCGCTAGGCGTGCGCTTGGCAATCAGCTCAGAGCCCGCCTCGCCACCCCCGGACCCGCCGCAGGCCGCTAATAAGGTTGTGGCTGCGATCAAAGCCCAGATCGTCATTGTCTGTTGGTTCATTGCAGGTCTCCCGTGGAGCCTTCGCCCCAGTTCGCAATTACAAGTGTGGTTTGACTATCGTCTGCGCGGCGGCCTATGCCGCTCACCCGCCCGCGGCTGCCGTCTGCGTCGTAGATGGCGTGGATCAGGACATCGCGCTGCTCGTAGCTGCCCATGTCGACCGAGTCGTACTCGAAGCTGCCGCCCAGCGCATCGGCATCCAATCGCTGTGTAAAGCTGGTCTCGTTGGCCTGGAATGCCACCAGATTCGCGCTGAAACTCTCGTCAAAGCGTCCGTCGTCCGTGGTGAACTGGACCGATACCGGAATCAGCACGTAGTCCGGACAGCCGGCGCTGGGGGTGTCGTCTGCCGGTTCGATGTCGACAAGCAGCACGTCGCCGCCGGTGTCCGTCACGGTCAGCGTCAGGCCGGTTTCATCGGTTGATCCGGTCGAATCCGAGAAGTCCAGCAGGCTGCGATCGGTCCCTGCAGCCAGGTTTAGCGCCTGTCTTGGCGTGAAGCCCATCGGCGTCATCGCATCCCGATCGACACTCTGCTGCGCGCGCTCAACACAACCTTGCAGGCCCGCACCGCTGGCGACGTCTGCGGGTGGCTCGCCGCCCACCGGACCTTCGCTACCGGATTGCCCGCCTGCACAGCCGAACAGGGCGGTCATGGCCAATACCTGCAACAGCGGGGCAGTCGGCAGGCGTAGGCGCATTCAAGGTCTCCTCACAAACTCGGTTGCATCCATTATTCGCCGATCAATCCGCTGTATCTACCGCTAAATTGCACATATCATCTGGCGTTACTGCGACTTCATGTGCATTTTTGCGATATGCCACAAAGCTTCGATACCCAATCCGTTAGCCGCGAACTGCTTCGCAGCTGGCGCGGCAAGCGGTCGCAGATCGCGCAGTCCCGGCGCCTGGGGTACAGCAGCAATGTCGCCTATGCCTGGGAATCCGGGCGACGCTTTCCCACCGCGGTCGAGGCCCTGCGCAGCGCCGCGCTCGGCGGGCGTAGCGCCGAAGATATCTGGGTCGCCTTTCACGGCAATCGCCCGGCCTGGCTGGATCACGTCGCCCCCGACACAGCGGAAGGTGTCGTCGCCGCACTTAGCGACCTGCGCGGACGCACCCCCATCGATGAAATTGCGGAGCGGGCCGGGCTTAGCCGTTTCGCGGTGTCTCGAGCACTCTCGGGACAGACCGTGCCCCGGTTGCCGACATTTCTCGCGTTGGTGGAAGCCCTGAGCCTGCGGCTGCTCGACTGGCTGGCCGCTGCGGCGCCCATCGCCGACCTGCCCAGCATCGCACCGGCGTGGTCGCAGCTCGAGGCCCAACGGCGTGCGGCTTATGCCCTGCCCTGGACGCAGGCCGTGCTGCGCGCGATCGAACTCACCGAGTACCAGCAACTCCCGGCACACCAACCGGGCTGGATCGCCGCGCGCATTGGCCTGCCGGACTCGGTGGAACGTGACTGTCTGGACGCGCTGGCCGCCGGCGGTCAGATCCGCTGGAACGGTAGGCACTGGCAAGTCGATGGCAGTGAAGCGCTGGACACCCGGCGTGACCGGGCACTAGGCGTGCGCAACAAGCAGTTCTGGGCGCAAACCGGACTCGATCAACTGGCGAAGCAATCCGATGGTTTGTTCTCGTACAACGTGTTTTCCGTGTCTGAGCGCGACCTGGAACGGCTGCGACGGCTGCATCTGGCCTACTTCCGGCAGCTGCGCTCGGTGGTCGCGGAATCAACCCCGTCCGAGCGCGTGGTTGTCGCCAACGTGCAATTGTTTGCGCTGGATGCCGGCACGCTGGGGCCGGAGCCTGCGGATGTCGCGGCCTCCGATGATTCGCCGCTGTCGTGACGACACCTTAAGCTGCATCGCCATGTTCACCGCACCGGAATCCGCTCGATGATCGAAGGCCTTGCGAACCATCCGTTCTGGCTGGGCGTACTCGGCAGTACCGCAGCGGGTGCCTGCACGGCGGTGGGCGCGGCGGGCGTGTTCGCGATCCAGCGGCTGTCACCAAAACTGGAGGACGTGCTGCTCAGCGCGGCCGCCGGCATCATGCTGGCGGCGTCATTCTTTTCGCTGATTCTCCCTGGTCTGGAGATGGCGGCTGCGACCACCGGCAGCGAAACTGCGGCATCGCTCATCGTCATCGGCGGCATCTTGCTGGGTGCGATCGGCTTGTGGCTGCTGCACGAACATGTGCCGCATGAGCATTTCGTGATGGGTCGCGAAGGACCGGATCAGCTAGAGATCAAGCGGATCTGGCTGTTCGTGATCGCCATCACGCTGCACAACCTGCCGGAAGGCATGGCCGTGGGCGTCGGCTTTGCGACCGGAGACCCTGGCAACGGGATGGGTCTGGCGGTGGGCATCGGGATGCAGAACATTCCCGAGGGTCTGGCGGTAGCGGTGTCGCTGCTGGCCATCGGCTATACCCGCGCCGCCGCCTGCGCCTGGGGGGCGCTCACCGGCTTGGCCGAGCCGCTGGGCGGCCTGATCGGCGCCGCGGCCGGGAGCCTGGCGGAGCTGGCGCTGCCAGCGGTACTCGGCGCGGCAGCGGGCGCCATGCTTTACATCATCAGTGACGAGATCATTCCGGAGACGCACCGCCGCGGCTTCGAGACGCCGGCCACGTTCGCCTTGATGACAGGCATGGTGGTCATGATGTTTCTGGATACCACGCTGGGCTGAGCCCAATACCGTCTTACTCCGGCCGGCCGTGTTCCTTGAGCTTGCGGGTCAAGGTGTTGCGGCCCCAGCCGAGCAGCCGGGCAGCTTCCTGCTTATGCCCTTGGCTGTGCGCGAGAGCGACATCCATCAGGGTCTGTTCCAGCTTGACCAAGGCATCCTGCGCGATCCCGACCGAACCATCGCCCAACACCTGCTGCGCCCAATGCGCAAGCTGCACATCCCACTCGCCGCTGGGCTTGGCCGGCGATGATTCGGGCGCGGCATCCTGCCCGTCAGCGCCCCCACGGATCGATGTGGACGGTGTCGCGCCGAGGATCTCCGGCGGCAGGTCGTCGGCATGGATGTCCTGCCCTGGCGCCATCACGGTCATCCAGCGGCATACATTCTCAGCCTGACGCACGTTGCCAGGCCAATCGAATTCCTGAAGCCGCGCCATGGCATCGGCCAGGATGCGCTTGGGCTCGACATCCAGTTCACGTGCTGCGCGCGCCATGAAGTGCGTCATCAACAACGGCAGGTCGGTCTTGCGCTCGCGCAGCGGCGGAATGCGCACACGAATGACATTGAGACGGTGATAGAGGTCTTCGCGAAATTTGCCGGCGTCAACGGCGGTTTCCAGATCCTGGTTGGTGGCGGCAATCACCCTCACATCAACACGTACCGGAATGTGGCCACCCACCCGATAGAACTCGCCGTCGGATAACACACGCAGCAGTCGGGTCTGCAGGTCGGCGGGCATGTCGCCGATCTCATCCAGGAACAAGGTGCCGCCATGGGCCTGCTCGAATCGACCGCGGCGCAAGGCCGTCGCGCCGGTGAAAGCGCCCTTCTCGTGGCCGAAAAACTCGGATTCCATCAAATCTTTCGGAATCGCCGCGGTATTGACCGCAATAAACGGTTTTCCCGCACGCGGGCTGTGTTCGTGGAGCGCCCGTGCGACCAGTTCCTTACCCGTACCCGACTCGCCGGTGATCATGACCGTGATCTGCGAACGGGTCAGCCGGCCGATGGCGCGAAACACTTCCTGCATGGCCGGCGCTTCGCCGACGATGATGGCGTCGCGTTGCTCGGCATCCAGGCCACCCGGCTGTGACTCGCCGGCGATACGGGCGGCGCGTTGCACGAGCTCGACCGCATCGTCCACATCGAACGGCTTGGGCAGATACTCGAATGCCCCCTTGCGATAAGCCGCAACCGCGCTATCGAGATCGGAATGCGCCGTCATGATGATGATGGGCAAATCCGGTGCAATCGCCTTGACCCGCTCCAGCAGCTTCAACCCGTCGATGCCGGGCATGCGGATGTCGGTCAGCAACACATCGGGCATGTCCGACTCGAGCTCATCCAGCATCTCGACGCCGCCAGGAAAACTCTTCACGTCTACATCATGCGCTCCAAGAGCGCGTTGCAGCACCCAGCGAATTGACTCGTCATCGTCGACTATCCATGCCTTCACGTGTCCCGGCCCTCCGACGATATCGGGAGAAATACGGAGAACACCGTACGACCTCGCCGACTGCTGCATTCGATGAATCCCCCATGGTTTTGGACCAGGTACTGAGCAATTGACAGGCCAAGTCCCGTTCCGTCAGCTCTGGAAGTCACCAGGGGGTAGAAAATCTTGTCGACCATGTCCTGCTCAATGCCCGGCCCGTTGTCCTCGATATCGACCTGGGCAACCAGGCGATGGCGCATGGCGCCAATCGTGAACTGCCGGCGCGCGCGAGACCGAATGTAAATCGTGCCGCAGCGCACCGCGGTCGAGCCCAAGGCCTGTACCGCGTTGCGCAAGATATTCAGGAACACCTGAATCAGCTGCTCCCGATCGCCGAATACGTTCGGCAGGCTCGGGTCGTAATCACGCACGATATCGATGTCGTGCAGCCGGTCGATTTCCACGAGCTGGCGCACGTGTTCCAGCACTTCATGGATGTTGAGCTCGGTCGGGTGCGGACGCCGCGATGGCCCCAGCATCTGGTCGACCAGACGCTGCAAACGATCCGCTTCGCGAATGATGATCCGGGTGAACTCCGTCAGCCCCTGATCCGGCAGCTCGCGCTCCAACAGCTGCGCCGCGCCGCGGAGCCCACCCAACGGATTTTTGATCTCGTGGGCCAATCCGCGAACGATTTCACGATTGAGCTTTTGATGAGCCAGGGTCTGCTCATCGCGCGAAATGCGCATATGGCGGTCCAAACGAAAGAATTCCAGCAACAACAGCGCACGACGCTTGGAATCCGCCAACGGCGAAAACGTGCAATCGACGACGAGCGGGTCTTCCCCGTTGCGCTTGAGCGTGAGTTCGCGCTCGATCATCGGCGCGCCGAACTCGATCACCTCCTGGCAACGCGAGACCAATGGAGCCAGATGAGGAACGCCCGACGCGACCGGCTCACCCAGTACATGACGCGCGCCCACTCCGAACAGTATTTCGGCAGCCGCGTTGATGAATACGACGCGTAAGTCCTCGTCCAGACAGACAACGGCCGTGCTTAGACCATCGAGGATCGTGCCCAGTTTTGGGGAGTTTGCACCACGCAATAACATGAGGAGACCCAAGCAATGAATACGCCATGGTGGCGCGGCAGGACTATCGCACCAGTGTAGTGCGATCCAAGCGCGAGGCCGAGCGTGGCTTGAGGGGAGCCGGGCTGCTAATCCGGTCTAGCGATTCACGGACGGCGGCTTCATAAACACCGAACGGGTCTCGGTTTGACCGACCTGCCGGCCGCTCTTGTCGAGCACCACGACCTGTACGGAATGAGTGCCACGGAACACCTCCGTCAGGGTCCGGCTCGTCGAGGTCGTAGGACCGCCCGAAGGCTTGCCGTCAACAAAGTACTGCAGGGAATGCCCCTGCTTGGTGCGAAGCGGCGGCGTTAGACGCACCGAAACGGTGAGCGTGTGGCTGGGATCGCGAATGGTTTCCTCCGGCCGCGGCCGCAGCATTTCGACGACCTCGTAGCGCAGTGGCGCGGCATTGGAATCCGACCGTGTTGGCGGCTCCGGCGTCTGCGGCACGCGCGCTGCGTCGTAGGTTTGCACGCCACCGAGATCGAGCTGCTCTGCCTGAGACCCATACTGCGGCGGCGGCTCGTCGGTGTAATGCACCCGACCGTCTTCATCGACGTAGCGATAGATGTCACCAGCCATGACAGGAAAGCTGATGAGACCGAAAATGAACAGACTGAAAATTCGCTTAATCATGCCGCTTTGACCCGTTCCGCGCTTGGGGATTCCACCACAGGAATCATACTCAGAACTCGCCCGAATGATCCCACGGGCAATGCCGCGAACGCTGCGACCAACAACAAGAAAGCCCCGACAAACCACGTCGGGGCTTTCGTTCAACGACCAGCTGAGGCCAGGCGACAACGCGCCCGGCCAGATGTGTTCGCCTAAAGCGAGTAGTACATCTGGAATTCCACGGGATGCGTGGTCATCTTCAGCATGGTGACTTCCTCGTTCTTCAGTTCGATGTACGCATCGATGAGGTCATCCGTGAACACGCCGCCGGCCGTCAGGAATGCACGGTCGTTATCCAGCGCTTCCAGGGCCTGCTCCAGGCTGTAAGCCACCTGCGGGATCGCGGCTTCCTCTTCCGGCGGCAGGTCGTACAGATCCTTGTCCATCGGGTCGCCGGGGTGGATCTTGTTCTGGATGCCGTCCAGGCCAGCCATCAGCATCGCGGCGAACGCGAAGTAAGGGTTTGCGGTCGAGTCCGGGAAGCGGACCTCGATGCGGCGCCCCTTCGGGTTGGCGATGTAGGGGATACGAATCGACGCGGACCGGTTACGGGCCGAATAGGCCAGCAGGGTCGGCGCTTCGAAACCCTTGACCAGGCGCTTGTAGCTATTGGTCGAGGCATTCGCGAAGGCGTTGATGGCCTTGGCGTGCTTGATGATGCCGCCGATGTAGTAGATCGCCGTTTCGGACAGGCCGCCGACGCCATCGCCGGAGAACAGGTTCACACCATCCTTGGAGATGGACTGGTGAACATGCATGCCGTTGCCGTTATCGCCGACCAGCGGCTTGGGCATGAAGGTCGCGGTCTTGCCGTAGGCGTGGGCGACGTTCTGGATCGCGTACTTCAGCGCCAGCACTTCGTCGGCCTTCTTCACCAAGGTGTTGAACTTGACACCAATTTCGCACTGACCGGCCGTGGCCACCTCATGGTGATGCACTTCGGTCGGGATGCCCATGTCCTCCAGCGCGAGACACATGGCCGAACGCATGTCCTGCAGCGAGTCCACCGGAGGAACCGGGAAGTAACCGCCCTTCACGCCCGGACGGTGACCCATGTTGCCGTCCACGTAGGTCTTGGCCGAGTTCCAGCTCGATTCTTCGGAATCGATGGAATAGAACGCACCCTGCATTTCGGCGCCGTACTTCACGTCGTCGAACACGAAAAACTCGTTCTCGGGACCGAAGAATGCCGTGTCACCGATACCGGTGGACTTCATGTAGGCCTCGGCGCGCTTGGCCAGGGAGCGCGGATCACGCTCGTAACCCTGCATGGTCGAGGGCTCAACGACATCGCAGCGGATGATCAGCGTTGCCTCTTCGAAGAAGGGGTCCATGACTGCCGATTCGGGGTCCGGCATCAGGATCATGTCGGACTCATTGATGCCCTTCCATCCCGCGATGGAGGACCCGTCAAACATTTTTCCGCCTTCAAGTTCGTCGGCATCCACGGTGTGCGAAGGCACCGTGACGTGCTGCTCCTTGCCGCGCGTATCGGCAAAGCGGTAGTCGACAAACTTGACGTCTTCGTCCTTGATGAGCTTGAGAACGTCTTCGGCTTTCATCCACCCTCTCCAACAATGTTTATGTAAGTGCAGGCGCTGGGCTTCCCCTGTGCGCGCCTGGGGTTCGAAGAAAAGCAGCATCTATGCCAACGGGCTTGGCGATTCGGCGCACAGACCGGAGCCCGCGCCGTTATACTCGCGCGCTTCCAATCGCTTTGAATCACCCCCGTCGCATGCAACGGCTGACCTTTCAGGACCTGATCCTACGCCTCCAGAACTACTGGGCAACCCGGGGCTGCGTGATCGTGCAGCCATTGGACATGGAAGTCGGCGCCGGCACCTTCCACTGGGCGACTTTTTTACGCGCGATCGGCCCGGAACCGTGGAACACGGCCTACGTTCAGCCTTCGCGCCGGCCGACAGACGGCCGCTATGGCGACAACCCGAACCGGCTGCAGCACTACTACCAGTTTCAGGTTCTGATGAAGCCGTCGCCGCCGGACTTCCAACAGCTTTACCTCGATTCGCTGGTCGAGCTGGGCATTGATCCGCTGGTGCATGACATCCGCTTTGTCGAGGACAACTGGGAATCGCCCACGCTGGGCGCCTGGGGACTGGGCTGGGAGGTCTGGCTCAACGGGATGGAAGTCACCCAGTTCACCTACTTCCAGCAATGCGGCGGCATCGAATGCAAGCCCGTGGCGGGCGAGATCACCTATGGCCTCGAACGCTTGGCTATGTACCTGCAAGACGTCGAATCGGTTTACGACCTGGTCTGGGCCGAAACCCCGAACGGCACGGTGAGCTACGGCGATGTGTTCCACCAGAACGAGGTGGAGCAGTCGACGTACAACTTCGAGCACGCCAACACCGACGCCCTGTTCACGCAGTTCGCCGAGTGCGAAGCCGCTTGTGGTCGCCTGGTAGAGGCCAAGCTGCCGCTGCCGGCCTACGAGCAGATGCTCAAGGCCAGCCACCTGTTCAACCTGCTGGACGCCCGCAAGGCGATTTCGGTGACCGAACGCCAGAATGTCATCCTGCGCGTCCGCGCCATGGCTCGAGACGTGGCCAGGGTGTACTACGAAGCGCGGGAAGCCCTGGGCTTCCCGCTGTTGCAGCAAGCTGCCGACGCCGCCTGACCCCCGCCTGTATTTCCATGACTTCAGATCTTCTCTTCGAACTCGGCTGCGAAGAACTGCCGCCCGGCTCGCTGCAAACCATGGCTGCAGAACTCGGCCAGCGCCTGACCGACGGCCTGCGCGAGCTCGGCATCGACCAGGGTGATGCCCGCGTGTTCGCCACGCCGAGACGGCTGGCCGTGCTGATCCGCGATGTGGCCGAGCGCCAGCCGGACCGCGACATCGAACGCCGTGGCCCCTCAACCCGGGCACCGGACAAGGCCGTGGCCGGCTTCGCGCGCTCCTGCGGCGTCGCGGTTGACGCGCTCGAGACGCTCGACACCGACAAGGGGCCTTACTACCTGTACCGCGGCCGCGAGACCGGCCAGCCGCTGGCCGAGATCCTGCCGCCGCTGATTACCGACTCGGTGCGCAAGCTGACCACGCCCAAGCGCATGCGCTGGGGCAATCTGGACGCACGCTTACTGCGCCCCGTGCAATGGCTGGTCTGCCTGCATGGCGAGACGGTGATCCCAGTGGAGCTATTCGGCCTATGCGCCGGGCGCCTCACGCACGCGCATCGCTTTCATGCGCCGGAACCGGTGGCGCTCGCTGCGGCCGGCGACTACGAAATGACGCTGTTCGATCATCAGGTGATCGCCTCCTTCGAAGAACGCCGCAAGATCGTGACGCAGCAAGTCACTCGAACCGCCGAGCGTACCGGCGGCGCTGCGCAGCTGGATGCGGAGCTGGTCGACGAAGTCACCGCGCTGGTCGAATGGCCGGTTGCGATCTCCGGCAGCATCGACGAGCGCTTCATGAACATGCCGCCCGAGGTGCTGATCACCACCATCGAATCGCATCAGCGCTATTTTCCGGTCCGCGATGCTGCGGGCGGGCTGCTGCCGCGTTTTGTCACGGTTGCAAATGTCGAGTCGCTGGACATGAGCCAGGTGATCGCCGGCAATGAGCGCGTCGTGCGCCCGCGCCTGGACGATGCCCTGTTCTTCTGGAACAAGGACCGCAAGCAACCGCTGGCCGACTACGTGCAGCGCCTGGACGACGTCACCTTCCAGAAGGGTTTGGGCAGCTACGCTGACAAGACCAAACGCCTGGAAGCGCTCGCCAGCTCACTGGCCGATTCGCTGGGCGATGACGCCCAGCAGGCGCGCCGAGCCGCCACCCTGAGCAAGGCCGACCTGGTCACCGACATGGTCTTTGAGTTCACCGAACTCGAAGGGCTGGTCGGTGGCTACTACGCCCGTGAATCGGGTGAGCCTGAAGCGGTCGCCGCCGCCATCGCGGAGCACTATCAGCCGCGCGGGCCTTCCGATGCCATTCCAGCAACCCCGATCGGCCGCGCCCTGGCGCTGGCCGACAAGTTCGACACGCTGGCCGGCCAGTTCGCGCTGGGCAACCGCCCCTCTGGTGATCGCGATCCGCTGGGGCTGCGGCGCGCGGCACTGGGCGTTCTGCGAATTCTGCTCGAGGCAAGGATTTCGCTGGACCTGCTCACCGCCAGCCAGGCCGCGATTGCCGCACAGCCGGCGCCGGTCGAGGATGACGACACAGCCAACGCACTGCTGGGCTTTTTTCAGGACCGCCTTCGCGGCCTGCTTGCCGAACAAGGCGTGTCGCCAGACGTGTTCGAGGCCGTCGCAGCGCTCGAGCTGACCGATCCGCTGGATATCCAGGCGCGTTGTCAGGCGGTGTTGGCCTTCCGCCCGACACCCGCGGCGGCTAGCTTGGCCGCCGCGCACAAGCGGGTGCGCAACATTCTGAAAAAATCGCCGCCGGATGCAGGCAACATCGACCCCGCGTTATTCGACGCCGACGCCGAACGCGCCATGCTCGACACCCTGGACGGTTTGGGCGAAGCCGTCGCAAGCCAGGTCGCTGCAGGCGACTACGCCCAGGCTCTGGAACGGCTCGCCAGCCTTCAGGCGCCAGTGGACCAGTTCTTCGAAGACGTCATGGTGATGGCTGACGACGACGCGGTGCGCCGCAATCGCCTACGCCTGCTCGCCCGGCTGGATGTGTTGCTGCGCCAGGTCGCCGACTTCTCTCATCTGTCCGGCTGAACGTACACTGCGGCCATGAAGCTTGTGATCCTGGGCCGCGACGGGGTGCTAAACGAGCCGGTGGACGGTGGTATTCGTCGTCCCGGTGACTGGCGTCCGATTGCCGGCAGCCTGGAAGCGGTGGCGCAGATGACCCAGTCGGGCATCCGCGTCTGCGTGGTCACCCACCAGCCCTTGCTGGGCAGCGGCGAAATGGGTCACGACGATCTCTTCGCAATCCATCAGCGCATGCAAGAGGCGGTCAACCAGTTCGGCGGCCGCTTTGATGCAATCGCCTTCAATCCGCATTCCGAAGCGGATGATCGCCAGTCCGGCAAATCAGCACTGATTCAGGACATTGCCCGGCGCATGCAAATCGATGCCGGAATGATCCCGGTGCTGGGCGACGAATGGAGCGACATCCAGGCCGCCCGTGCCGCCGCCACCCAGGCTGTTCTGGTCCGAACCGGCTACGGCCAGGCAACGGAGGCGGAACACGCCGAGGCACTGGCCAACGTGCAACGGGTCGACAGCCTGCACAGCTTCGTGCAGGCGATGCTTCCCTAGCGTGCTTGCGGCTGCGGCGCCCAGGCTACGGGCGTGAGCTCGACCGGCCCGGCCTTGGCCATGGCAGCCCATAGCGTCGAATAGGTCTGCCGGGTCAACGGGTGCCGGTGCTCCGGGACCAGATCAGCCAGCGGCTTCAGCACGAACGGATATTTCAGGATCTCGTCGCGGGGCACATCCACGGCGGGGTCTTCCGACACCACGTCGCCATAGAGCAGCAAGTCGAAATCCAGCGTTCGCGGACTGAACTTGGCGCCATCACGGGTCCGGCCGCAACAATCCTCGATCGTCCGCAGCCGCGCCATGACCTGCGCCATGGATTCGTCCGTAGACAGACGAATCACGAAATTGAGAAAGTCGTCGCCGTCGAATCCCACTGCGGGATTGCGGTAAACGGGCGAGCAAGACACGTCGCCATAGTGCTCGACCAGCAAGGCAACGCCGCGCGCCAGATGCACCTCGGCGCTGTCATTGCTACCCGCGCCGACGAACACCTCAGGCATCGGCATAGTCCTCCGGACGTCGCTCGATGATCACGCCGACATCGCGCGAACCGCGCACCGCGCCCTGCTTGTTCACAGAAACCCTGACGTAAGGCACACCGAATTCGGTGATGATGATGCGAGCGATGCGATCGGTTAGCGTCTCGACCAACTCGAACTTGGCTGCCTCGACAAAGCTGATGATCCGTTTGGCCAGCGACTTGTAGTCCAGGGTGTCGTCGATGTGGTCCGACGCCGCCGCCTTGCGGATATCGGTTCCCATCTCCAGGTCAATCACGACGGTCTGCTTGATCTCGCGTTCCCAGTCGAAGATTCCGATGACGGTTTCGATGCGCAGATCGCGCAGGTAGATCAGGTCCATGGGTGCTCGGTTGAGTGCTTGGGTTAGGTGAGACCGGCTGGCGGGGCCAGTGTATCGAGCGGCCAGCGCGCACGCGCATGCATGGCGGTCGGGGCGGCGATGGCGTCGCCGAGTCTTAGCGCGCCCGCATACGCGATCATTGCGCCGTTGTCCGTGCATAGGGCCAGCGGCGGCGTGTGCAGGCGGATACCGGGCAGCGCCGACAGCGCCTCGCGCAAGCGCGTGTTCGCCGCTACGCCGCCGGCAATCAACAGATCGCGACACCCGGCCGCCTCCAGCGCGCGCGCGCATTTGGTCGCCAGTGTCTCGACGACAGCCTCCTCGAAGGCGCGGGCGATGTCGGCCTGCGCGTCCGGCTCGTCCTGCGCCAGCAGGTACACCGCCGTCTTCAGTCCGGAAAACGAAAAGTCCAGCCCCGGCTTGTCGAGCATCGGCCGGGGCAGGCGGAACCGTGCCGGATCACCAGCCATTGCCAGCCGCGCCACCGCGGGGCCCCCGGGGTAGCCGAGCCCCAGCAGCTTGGCGGTCTTGTCGAAGGCCTCGCCGACCGCATCGTCCCGGGTCTGGCCCAGCAAGCTGTAGCGGCCGATGCCATCGACCTGCACCAACAGGGTGTGGCCGCCGGAGACCAGCAGCGCAACGAATGGAAACGCCGGCGCCTGGCCACTCATCAGCGGCGCCAGCAGGTGACCCTCCATGTGATGTACGGGAATCACGCCGACATTCCAGGCCGTGGCCAGACCTGTCGCAAAGGCCGCCCCCACCATCAACGCTCCGACCAAGCCGGGGCCCGCGGTGTAGGCGATCACGTCGGTGCGTTCGACACCGGCCTCGGCCAAGGCCTGCTCCACCAGACCGGACAACCGCCGCACGTGATCGCGCGAGGCCAGCTCCGGCACTACACCGCCATGCTCGGCGTGCAGCGCAATCTGGCTGAACAAGGCCTCGCTCAACAGGCCGCGCCGCGTGTCAAAGACGGCGACGCCGGTCTCGTCACAGGAGGTTTCGATGCCTAGAATACTGGTCAAAATCGCTGTCTGAAGCTCAAGCCGCTGGTGGAGATCGACGCTGAAAGGTTCGGCGAAACACGCTCTCCGGGGGCCCGGATTATGCGGGGATTCTCCGCGATGTAAATTTGGCGTTGAAAATCCGGAAAGGCGCCTATAGAATCCGCGTCCCTTTTTCTCAAGCCTCCAGGATAGGCCACGGAGCAGATCTCAATATGCCCAGCGTTCGCGTCAAAGAAAACGAGCCTTTCGAAGTTGCCCTGCGGCGCTTCAAACGCACCTGCGAGAAGGCCGGCGTGCTGTCTGACGTGCGCAAGCGTGAGTTCTTCGAAAAGCCTAGCCAGGAGCGCAAGCGCAAGAAGGCGGCCGCTGTAAAGCGCCACGCCAAGAAGCTGTCTCGCGAGACGGCGCGCCGGACCCGCCTCTACTAGAGCGGCGTCCAGGCGTCCTCGGCGCCTGCCATTGCGTTACGAACTAGCGGCCACGAGCCGCTAGTTTTGTTTTGAGCCCGTCCAGCACCCATCAAGGAACCCACCATGTCCGCACTCAAAGACCGCATCACCGCCGACATGAAGACCGCCATGCGCGAGAAGGACAAGGAGCGCCTGGCCACCATCCGCATGCTCACCGCCGCGATCAAGCAGCGCGAGGTCGACGAGCGCATTGAACTGACCGACGACGACGTGATCGCCATTGTCGAAAAACTGGTCAAGCAGCGCCGCGAAGCCGAAGCGCAGTACCGGGCCGGTGATCGCGCCGACCTCGCGGACCAGGAAGCCTCGGAAGCCGCGCTACTGGCCGACTACCTGCCGGAACAGCTCGACGAAGCCGAGATCGATCAGCTTGTCGATGACGCCGTGACCGCCACCGGCGCCGAATCCATGCGCGACATGGGCAAGGTGATGGGCATGCTCAAGCCCAAGGTGGCGGGCCGCACGGACATGTCGGCGCTTTCGGCCAAGATCAAGGCACGGCTGGGCTAGGGAAACACTGATCTAGCAGAATCGGCGTTCCCCTGGGAACTGCCACCCGTCCTGTCGGTCGATGAACTGAACGCAAGCGTTCGGCTCAGGCCGACAGGAACATCTGATGCCCACCAGCAAACCGCAGAACCCTCGCGACGAACCGCTCGAATCGCCTGAGCATGAACCCGGCGAGCAGGACGACGCCCTGGCCGATGAGGCGGGCGAGGAGTCGTTCCCGGCAAGCGACCCGCCGTCCTGGACACCCGGCTCCACTGGCTAACGCCAACCCGTAATCGGAGGCGGTGCGACGTGCCGATACCGCCGCTGGCACCGCCGGCCCGTGCATTCGTTTGCGCTGGCCCGGCGCAACAACCGGGCTAGAATGCAGGCCCCACTGCCCGAAGGGCCATGCATCATGTCTGTTCATCAATTCTCTGCGGCCACCATCGATGGCCAGGAACAAGCGCTGGCCGACTACGAAGGCCAGGCGCTGCTCATCGTCAATACCGCGAGCAAGTGCGGCTTCACCCCGCAGTACGAAGGGCTCGAAGCGCTCTACCAGCAGTACAAGGACCGCGGATTCGCCGTGCTGGGCTTTCCCTGTGATCAGTTCGGGCATCAGGAACCGGGCGATGAAAACGAGATCAAGAACTTCTGCTCGCTGACCTACAACGTCAGCTTTCCGATGTTCGCCAAGGTTGAGGTCAACGGTGATCAGGCCCACCCGCTTTACCAGCATCTCAAGCGTGAAAAGCCCGGCGTCCTGGGTTCCAAGGGCATCAAATGGAACTTCACCAAGTTTCTGGTGGATGGCGAAGGCCAGGTGATCAAGCGCTACGCGCCAACCGACAAGCCACAGTCGCTCACCCAGGACATCGAAGCCCTGCTCTGACCGCTCGACCGCGCCGATGGCCCGCATCCCCCAAAATTTCATTGACGACCTGATCGCTCGGACGGATATCGTCCAGCTGATCGACGGCCGGGTGCCGCTCAAGCGCCAGGGCGGCGAATACGCGGCCTGCTGCCCGTTTCACGACGAGAAATCTCCCAGCTTCACGGTGTCGCCGACCAAGCAGTTCTATCACTGCTTCGGCTGCGGGGCGCATGGCACGGCGATCAGTTTTCTCATGGAGTACGACCGGCTGGAGTTCCGCGACGCCATCGAGGAGCTCGCGCGCATGGCCGGCGTCGAAATCCCCGCCGACGCGGCTGACAGCGGGCCGAGTATCGACCCGAAGCTGTGGGAGGCGCTGGACACGGCCCAGCAGATCTTCGCCCGCTCGCTGCGCGGCTCCGACAAGGCCATTGCGTACCTCAAAGGCCGCGGGCTGGATGGTGCCACCGCCAAGCGGTTCGGCATTGGCTACGCGCCGGATGCCTGGCAAACGGTGGTCGATGCCGTCGCCGACACCGCCATCGCGGTGCAGGCCGGGCTGGCGATCCGCAAGGACGACGGCCGCGCCTATGACCGCTTTCGCGACCGGGTGACCTTTCCCATTCGGGATCTGCGGGGGCGCGTCATCGGCTTTGGCGGGCGCGCCTTTGGTGACGAAAAACCCAAATACCTGAACTCGCCTGAAACGCCAGTGTTCCACAAGGGCACCCAGCTCTACGGCCTGTACGAAGCCCGGCAGGCGAGCAAAGCGCCGGCACATTTGCTGGTGGTCGAGGGCTACATGGACGTGGCGGCGCTGGCTCAGTTCGGCATCGACTGCGCGGTGGCCACGCTCGGCACCGCAACGACCACGGATCACATCAATCTGATGTTCCGCACCACCTCACGCATCGTGCTGTGCTTCGACGGCGATCGCGCCGGCCGCGACGCCGGTTGGCGTGCCGTCGAGCGCGCCTTGCCGGCCATGCGCGACGGCCGGGAAATTCGGCTGCTGTTCCTGCCCGACGGCGAAGACCCCGATACCCTGGTTCGCAAGGAAGGCGCCGACGCGTTCGGCGAGCGCATTGCCGGCTCCGAACCCCTCTCGACCTTCTTGCTCAGCCAGCTCACCGATGAGGTGGACCTGTCCTCCGTCGATGGTCGGGCCCGCCTGGTTGCGCTGGCAAAACCGCATCTGGAGGCGCTGGCACCAGGCGCCTTTCGCAAGGGTCTGGAACAACAGGTCTCGCAGATCGTCGGCTTCGACATTCACGACATGACCGCCAGCCCACCGACGCCCCGCCCCCCGCCGCCGCCGCTGGTTGAGTCCGATGAAGAACATGCGCCACCCACGCTCACGCCACGGGTGCGCAGGGCGGCCCGCGCGCTGCTGGAACGGCCTGCCATCGCCGCGGAGTTGCCGTCCATCCCCCGCCTGGCCGATGCGCCTGACCAACAGTTTCTGGAACAGCTGATTCACGCCTTTGCCGACAATCCGGCGATGACAGCGGCGCAGTACCTGGAACGTCTGCGCGGCGAACCGGACGAGGCCACACTGGACGATGTGCTCAGCGCCGCCACCGTACCGGCGGGATTCGACCCGGCGGCGGATTTTCAGGAAGCGCTAGGCCTGATCACCCAGGACAACGCCAAGCAGCGGATCCGAAACCTCACCACGCTTTCGCAGCAACGTGAACTGACCCAGGGCGAGCGCGAGGAACTGCGGGCGGCCTACCAGCGGTAAGACTTTTTCTCGCCGGCTCTTGAATTCACCGAATCGCGCACCATAAAGGGATTCGCGTCAGGGCGCCCAGGCTTTGCGACGATGATTCGCAGTGGCTCACAGCCACAACCTCGATGCCAATTCGGGCCTTTGACACGCTAGGTGCTGCAGCACTGAGTCGACTGAAAACGCAAGCGCGCGGGTGTTCCATACCCTCATCTGCGGCCGGACGGGATCGAATGCGATCACCGTCGGTCCAATCTGTTGCCAGCGGTATACCTTGCCGCGCCTTGCTTTCGCTGTTAACGGCTCAGTAAAATGGCGTGTTCTGCCGGCGTCTCTGCGCCGGCTTCCTACTTTTCAAGACCGTTCCCTATGACCGTCGAGAAGCAATCTCAGCTCAAAGCGCTGATCGCCCGTGGTAAAGAAAAGGGCTATCTGACCTACGCCGAAGTCAACGATCACCTACCGGACGACATTGTCGACCCGGAGCAGATCGAGGACATCGTCAACATGATCGCCGACATGGGCATCACGGTGCACGAAGAAGCACCGGACGAAGACCAGCTCATGATGGCCGACGCGCCCGTCACCGATGATGACGATGACGACGACGCTGCCGAAGAAGCCGCCGCCACGCTGGCCGCGCTGGATTCCGAGCTGGGCCGCACCACCGACCCCGTGCGCATGTACATGCGCGAAATGGGCACGGTGGAACTGCTCGACCGCCAGGGCGAAATCCGCATTGCCAAGCGCATTGAGGAAGGCCTGGCCGAAGCCATGTATTCACTGGCCTTCCACCCCGAAACCGTCGCCATCCTGCTGGAAGAATGGCAGAAGGTGCAGGACGGCGAGCGCCGCCTGACCGACTTCATGGTCGGCTTCGTCGACCCCGACACCGGTGACCCGGTCGTCGCCGAAGAGCCGGAAGAAGAGACCACGAATTCTGGCGACGATGACGGCGACGACAGCGATGCCGACGACGATGACGACGACAGCAACGACAAGCCTGTCGACACCGGCCCTGATCCGGAAGAATGCAAGATCGCGTTCGACAAGCTGCAGGGCTACTTCGACGCCGTCGTCAAATTGCTGGAAACCAAGGGCACCGGGCATCCGGACACCCAGGCTGCACGCGAAAAGCTGTCGCATGAATTCATGCGCTTCAAGCTCACGCCACGCACCACCGAGCAACTCACCAGCAACCTGCGCCAGGAAATCGCCAAGATCCGCTCCGCCGAGCGCGAGATCCTGGATATCTGCGTCAACCGCGCCGGCATGCCGCGCAAAACGTTTATCGACAGCTTCCCCGGCAACCTCACCAACGAGGCCTGGGTCGAAAAGCTGGTGCGCGCCAAACGCAAGTATTCCTCGGGCATCAACCTGCACTCCGAAGACCTGATGCGCATCATGGCGCGCATGGGTCAGATGGAAGTCGACACCATGCTGACGGTTGAGGAAATCCGCGAGATCTACAAGAAAATGTCGCTGGGCGAAGCCAAGGCCCGCCGCGCCAAGAAAGAAATGGTCGAGGCCAACCTGCGCCTCGTGATCTCCATCGCCAAGAAGTACACCAACCGCGGCCTGCAGTTCCTGGACCTGATTCAGGAAGGCAACATCGGCCTGATGAAGGCCGTCGACAAGTTCGAATTCCGCCGCGGCTTCAAGTTCTCCACCTACGCCACATGGTGGATTCGCCAGGCCATCACCCGCTCGATCGCCGACCAGGCGCGGACCATCCGCATCCCGGTTCACATGATCGAGACGATCAACAAGCTCAACCGCATCTCCCGCCAGATGCTGCAGGAGATGGGCCGCGAGCCCACGCCGGAAGAGCTGGCCGAGCGCATGGAAATGCCGGAGGACAAGGTTCGCAAGGTGCTGAAAATCGCCAAGGAACCGATCTCCATGGAAACGCCGATCGGTGACGACGAAGACTCGCACCTGGGCGACTTCATCGAAGACCAGAACGCGGAATCTCCCGCGGACTCGGCCACCACCGAAGCCCTGGGCGAAGCCACGCACGAGATCCTCGCCAGCCTCACCCCGCGCGAGGCCAAGGTGCTGCGCATGCGTTTTGGCATCGACATGAACACCGACCACACGCTGGAAGAAGTCGGCAAACAGTTCGACGTAACCCGCGAGCGTATCCGCCAGATCGAAGCCAAGGCTCTGCGCAAGCTGCGTCACCCCAGCCGCGCGACCTACCTCAAGAGCTTCCTCGACGAGAGCTAAACAAGCCGCCACGGGATGCCGTGCCTACACGGCATCCCGGCGCGGGCACTCGGCCCTGCCAGCTACCGGCGATTGCAGCTTTCCCGGACCATTCGACCGGCTCTTCATACCGGGCGATCCTGGTCACGTCATGCAATCGCAACGCGCCGCATACACTATAGGCCGTTGTCCTCTCGCCCATTGCCATGAACCCGCTACTCAAAGATGCCCAGGCCCGCGGCCTGGACCGACGCCAGTTTCTGCAAAACCTGTTGTTCTGCGCCGGCAGCGTGCCAGCCGCCACATGGCTGACGGCCTGTGGCACATCCGCGCTACCCGCCACCGAGGGAACTGGGCCGGGTGGCATGAACCCGGACTTTCGGAGCAACTTCGCCGACATTGGGCCGCTTTTGCCCGCAAATGCAGACGGCATCCAGCTGCCGGCAGGCTTCACCTCGCGGGTGGTGGCCGTCGCAAACCAGCCGCCACTGGCATCGAATCCGACCTTCCTCTGGCATACCGACCCCGATGGCGGGACCTGTTTCAGAACAGATGACGGCGGCTGGATCTACGTGAGCAACGCCGAAGTGCGTGATCTGACGGTCAGCGGCATTGCGCGAGAAACGGTGGAGGCGCTCACAGGTTTTCAGGGTGGCGTTGGCGCGTTGCGCTTTGACGCCGACGGCAACCTCATCGACGCCTACGCCATTCAGAGCGGCACGACCACCAACTGCTCCGGTGGCGCCACCCCATGGGGCACCTGGATCAACGGCGAAGAAATCACCGACGGCTACATGTTCGAAGCCAGCCCGCTGCGCGACGGCGGCACGGCCGTGCGCCTGGACCGCTTCGGCCGCAAGGCCCACGAGATGGTCACCGTGGACCCGGTCGGCAAGGCGATCTACCACACGGAAGACGTGACCGGCAGCGACCGCTTCTACCGCACCATCTTCGATCCCGCGAACTGGCCCGACGACGGCCGTCCCGACATGGCGACCGGCATTCTGCAGGTGCTGCGGGTCCCCGGCGATCTGGCAGCCGCCTTCGACGGCCCGGTGCCGATTGAATGGCTCAACGCCGTCGACGACGGCACGCCCCAGCCCGACGTCTACCTGGAAGACAGCACCATTTTTGGCGGCAACGAAGGCGTCTACTACCTCAATGGCTTCGTGTACTTCACCACCAAGCCCACCGGCGACCCGAACACCGATGACGTGATCTGGGTGATCGACACCGCAGCCAACACCATCGAAAGCATCTACAGCCCGGCCGATGGCCCCGTCGGCTCCCCGGTCGATAGCGCGGAAACGCGGATGACCGGCATCGACAACATCACCATGACACTGGATGGCGAAATGCTGGTCGTCGAAGACGGCGGAGACATGCGCTGCATGGTGCTAATGCCCGACCGCACCACCATCCCGCTCCTGCGCCTGCCCGGCAGCGCCGACGTGACCGAAGTCACCGGCGTGGCCATCGCCCCGACCGGCGACCGCATCTACGTATCCAGCCAACGCGCGCTGGAACAGGGCACGCCCGCCACGTTCCGCACCGGCGGCGTCACCTACGAAATTCAGATGCCGTTCTCGGTCCGAGTCGATCCGCCACTAGCTCGCCCGCTAAGCGGTTAAACTACGCGGCCTGCCCCCGTCTGGCAGCGGGCCTATAGCTCAATTGGTTAGAGCAGCGGACTCATAATCCGTTGGTTCCAGGTTCAAGTCCTGGTGGGCCCACCAATTAAATCAATGAGTTACACCCTATTGGGCATGAAAGGCATTTTTGCCGAATGGCAAAAACAACATTGTTGTAAATGCATTTTTTGCCGCCCGTGATCGTGGCTCGATAAATCGCAAAACCCGGGGCGTCCACCTACAAATTGGTGCGGCGTCCGGGTTGCTTGCGCGTGACAAAGCCTTCGGTCTGCGCAGCCGAACTGTGGCTTCGGTCGCGATAGGTGTGAATCCGCCTGCCGGTCGCATGTGGCGGGGAACCATGGGCTGATCGCTGTTAAAACGCGGCACAGAGGGGCCACAAGAATCTTTTCTTTCCGATAGTTTTTGATCCCCTACAATGATCGAAAACGTACGCAATGAATGCTCGGTGGCGGCATAACCGCTACTGATTGGGGAGTCTTACTTGTCAACGCTACGCGACTTGCTGCGCCGGGTGGGCGAGAAAAATCCGGAGCTGGCAGCCGAGATCGAAGCAGAAGTTCGGGCGCTTGAATCGCGGCGCGCGTTCGGATTGAACTTCGAGCGGCATACGCCGGAGTCTGTCGAATTGCCGGGCCGGCCGGTGCGGCGTGGGGACAAGGTGCGCTTCATGCCCGAGCGCGGCGAAGCGGCCAGTGCTGTTGATCAGCGACTCTGGCAGGTTGCCAAAATTCGCAATGCGGGCGGCAAACGCGAAGCCGACTTGGTCCGCCCCAGCGCCGAGGACGAGGTCGAACACGCGACGCGCGAAGTCGAAGACCTGGTGGTTGTCGCCGAATTTCGTGATCCGATCTATCCCGGCCTGGTCTCCACCGGCAAGGTAGAACGCGGCGGCGACAAGCCCTTCCACACCGTCATCAATGCCGAGAACTACCACGCCTTGCAGGCGCTGCTGTACACACATGCAGGCAAGGTGGACGCCATCTATATCGACCCGCCTTACAACACGCGCGACAAGGATTGGAAGTACAACAACGATTACGTCGATAAAGAAGATCAGTACAAGCACAGCAAATGGTTAGCAATGATGGAACGCCGGCTGCGCTTTGCAGTTCGGCTCCTAGATCCAAAGCAGGCTGTACTGATTGTCACTATCGATGCGAACGAGTTGTACAGATTGGTTTTGCTGATTGAGCAAACGATACCCGCGGCCCGCATTCGTATGATCTCATCAGTGATCAACTCGAAGGGTGTAGGTGTCACGGAGGGCTTCAAGCGTGTAGACGAATATGTGGTGATAGCGCGAATTGGCGATGCAGGTGTTTATCCGAGTACGGACGCACCGCTGGGCAGCAGGCCGATCGACGCAGATGTCACCGCAAATCAAGAGGATGATGACGAACCAAAAAGGATAAAGATCGATTGGCAAACAGCGCGCCGTCGCGACCTTCAGTCCGTTCGCCCAACACGTCCCGCGCAGTTCTACCCAATCTACGTAAATGAAGAGACAGGGGCGATTGACGCGATCGGGCAACCAATTCCGCACGAACAGCCTCGCGAAACCGCCCCACAGAGACCCGGTTGCATTGCCGTGTTTCCAGTGCGAGACGACGGGACGGAGATGAATTGGGCGGTCACCGGTCCGACCTTCCAGAAGAGATGGCGAAAAGGCTATGCGCGAGCCGGAAAAGCGATGCCTGGCAAACCGCAGAAGTACATTATTCAGTACCTCAAGAGCGGACCGATCGCTGACATCGAAGAGGGGCGCGCGATTGTTGAGGGCAGGAACAACGACGGATCAGTCGTGGCCTACTATGAATCGGAGTCTGCGAAGGCACCGCCAACCCAGTGGAATCTCCGATCACATAATGCAGAGCACTACGGAACTAGAATCGTCCGTTCGCTCTTGCCCGGCCGCCAATTCCCATTTCCCAAATCGCTGTTTGCGGTCGAGGACGTGCTCAGATTGTTTATCTCGGAAAAGCGTGATGCCGTAGTACTGGATTTCTTCGCCGGTTCTGGGACAAGTGCCCACGCAGTGATGCGCCTCAACAAGCAGGATGGCGGCTGTCGCCAATGCATCAGCGTCACAAACAACGAAGTCAGCGCCGACGAGCAGAAGGGTTTGCGCGAAAAGGGCCTCCGCCCCGGCGATCCCGAGTGGGAGCAATGGGGCATTTGCGACCACATCACCAAGCCGCGCATCAAGGCCGCGATCACCGGCAAAACACCTGGCGGCGAGCCGATCAAGGGCGACTACAAGTTCACCGACGAATTCCCGATGGCCGATGGCTTCGAGGAAAACGTCGAGTTCTTCACCATGACCTACGAGGCCCCGCGACGCGTCGCCCACCATCGCTCGTTCGCCGCCATTGCGCCGCTGCTGTGGTTGAAAGCGGGTGCGCGCGGCCGGCGCGTTGAGCAGGCCGTCGATGACTTCGCAGTGGTCGAGGCGTATGGCGTGCTGTTCAACCCGGATTGCAGCCAGGCCTTCGTGGAGGCGTTGGCCGAGCAGGACGACGCCCGCATGGCCTTTGTAGTGACTGACGACGACCGTGCCTACCAGGCGGTTTGCAAGGCGCTGCCCGAAGACGTTGAGCCAGTGCGCCTGTATGCGTCGTACCTGACCAGCTTCACCATCAACACCGGCCGGGAGTAGCTGCCATGCGGTTCACCCTCAAGGATTACCAGACCGACGCCGTGGTGGACGTGCTTGAAAACCTGCGTGATGCCAAGGATGCGTTCGTTCGGCGTGGGCGCCCCAGCGCGTTCTCACTGACCGCCACCACGGGGTCCGGCAAGACGGTGATGGCGGCCGCCGTCATCGAGGCCCTGTTTGAAGGCAATGACGACTACGACTTTGAACCCGACCCCGGTGCGGTGGTGTTGTGGTTCACCGACGACCCGGCGCTGAATCAGCAGACGAAAAAGCGGCTGTATCAGGCCAGCGACATTGCCGCCGAGCGCATGCAGGTCATCGAGAAGGACTTTCAGGCCGACGCACTATCGCCCGGCAAGGTGTATTTCCTGAACGCCCAGAAGCTGGGCAAAAACTCGCTGCTGGTGCGCGGCGCGCCACAGGCAAATGACAACGACATGTTTCCGCTGAGCCGCACGGTGCCGCCGGATAAGCGCGCACAGACCATGTGGGACATATTGCGGAACACCATCGAAGACAAGCGGCTGACGCTGTACTTGATATTGGATGAAGCACACCGCGGCATGAGGACGCCATCGCCCCACGAGCGTAATGAGCGCGCGACGATCGTGCAGCAGCTCATCAACGGCACGGGTGGCGGCGGGTTCCCTCCCATCCCCGTGGTGTGGGGCATCTCGGCGACGGTTCAGCGGTTCGACCAGGCCATGGCGAATGCGCAGAACC
>NZ_CAXRDQ010000061.1:0-20311 GCF_964229365.1 Abyssibacter sp.
GCCGGCTTGACGACATCCACCGATGGCGGTCGGAACGGCAACAGGAACCGCAGCGTGAGACCCGGCCCGGCGTCCTTGTCGACCCAGATTCGTCCACCGTGTACCAGCATCACCTTTTTCGCCAGCGCCAATCCAAGCCCATTGCCGGGGTAGGTACCGATGGTGTGTAGCTGCGCGAACAGCTCGAACACTTTGTCTGCATGCTCAGGCGGAATACCCGGGCCGTTATCGGCAACCGAAAACTCCCACTCGTCCGCCTTGGGCGTGCAATCGATGGTGATCGATGGCGCGGAACTCTCGTTGAACTTCACCGCGTTGTCGAAGATCTGCTCGAACAGTTTGGTGAGCAATTCGGGATCAGCTGTGACGATGGGCAACGCGCCCTTCATGCAGATCAGCTCGCACTGCGGATAGCGCGCCGCCACCGTGTCCCGCGCGGACTGCACCACCGTTTGTAAATCGACGGACGAGTGCATGCGTGGCCGCGTCGCCGTTTCCAGGTATGCCAGCAGATCGCGCGTCAACGTCTTGATCCGGCCGCTCTCCTGAGTCAGATACCGCACGTAGTCCTGCACGTCGGGGTTGTCCGCCACACGGCGCGACAGCAACTGCGCATAGCTGCTGATACCACGGACCGGCTCCTGCAGGTGATGTGCGGCGATGAATGCAACCCGCTCCAGCTCCGCCCCGGTTCGCGAAACGAGCTCCGCTTGCCGGCGCAATAGTTCGGCCTGCTGCCGCGCCTGGGTGACATCCTCGACACTCATGATGGCGCCGACACCCATGCCGCGCTGGTCTCGCACCGGATGTGCACTCGCCCGGGCCTGCACCACCGACCCGTCGCGTCGATGAAAACTGAACTCGTAGCCTTCGAGGCGCTGACCGCGCATCGCGCGCGCCAGTGGCGACTTGTTCCATGGCACGGCCAGTCCTGATTCGGCATCGAAGATCCGGAAGACATTGGCCGAGGCATGCCCCAGAAAGGGTTTGTCCCGAAACCCGTACATGGCCTGTAGCGCACCATTGAACAGCGTGAGACGACCATCACCATCCACCACACAAATGCCTTGCTCGCTGGTTTCGGCCAGTACGCGCAGCTGCTCCAGTGCATGCGATTCCTGCACCGGGGAATATGCCGTCTCGGCGGTGGGCATTTGCTCGACATGGCTGCTGCGCGCCATGAACCACGCACCAACCGGACCTGCCGCCAGCACCAGCACCAGCACCATCGCATCCAGGCCGGAGTCCGGTTTCGCCTGCGCCAGCGCGATCGCCAGCCAGATGCCCAGCGCGACCACCGACATAGCGAACATCAGCGGCCGCAGGCGCCGCCGCCGGCTGGCAGTCGGATCAAGAATCAGCCCCTGCAAACCTAGGCCGACCAGCATCACGCCGAGCGCGGCCGGCGTCGGTAGCGAAGCGCCCAAGGTCAACGCTGAACCTCCGGCGCCACCGGCTGACAGAATGCCCACAGCGCCAGCGGCCACGAGAAAAGCCGTGGTGAGTTCCACGCCGGCCCAACGACTGGCGCCGGCACGCGACCAGGCCATCAGCAGCGTTGCGGTGCAGGCAGCAAACAGGGTCAGTCCCAGTGTCCGCCCACCCTCGGAGTGGCCGCCCGGCAGCTCCCCGACCAGGCCCGGCAAGGAGATGTCGAGCACCTCGGTCACCGCGCACAGCACGCTGACGACGGCGAACAGCAGACCGAGTCTTCGCCAGCGAAACAGCAGAAATAACAGCGCCGTCGAACACAGCACCAAGGCGGCCGAAGCCCGCGACGACATGCCTTCGGGGGTAGCCATTGGCCACCAGGAGGGGATCTGCTGCGCAAACAGCGCAGCAAGACCCAGCAGGATCGCGAGCACCGCCAGGGTGGCGGCAGCGCCCCGCGGCATGCGCGGCTGGACCAGGGTTTCGGATAATTCAGCCATCAGTCAATTCGTACTACCGCATGTCCCGACACATTCGCGTACCAGAGCCGGTGGGCAGCGGCATCGGAACAGCGCACCGACAGCGTCACGGCCGCGTCAAATCTGACCCGTAGGATGTCTGTGTATTCAGGCAGATAACGCATCATGAGCAAAGCCAATCGTATCCCAAGCCAGCCACTGCCGTGGCGCTTGCTGTGTCTTGCCGCGCTGTTCGGTCTTTCTGCCTGCACCAGCGGCACGCCCGCCGCGGTACCGGACGGCCCGGGGCGGATTCTGACACTGCAAAACACGGAAATCGACGAAGCCAGCGGCCTGGTCGTCTCGCGCACCGACCACCAGCGTCTTTGGCTGCATAACGACAGCGGCGGCGCCGCACGGCTTTATGCCGTGGACCCGAACGGCCAGGACCTCGGCCAGGTGGACATCCGCGGGGTGGCGAATACCGATTGGGAGGACATGGCGACCTATACCATGGGTGGCGCCCACTTTCTGCTCGTCGCCGATGTCGGGGACAACAACGGCATCCGGCCAGCGGTGCGCCTGCATGTGCTCGCCGAACCCGAGACCCCGAGCGGCGAGCTGGCGCCGTTGCGCAGCCTGACGGTGGTGTATCCGGACGGTCCGCGTGATTGCGAAGCCGTGGCCGTCGATGATGCGGCGCTGTCGGTTTATTTGCTCACCAAACGCGACACACCCCCTCGCCTCTACCGTGTGCCGCTGAACACGGGGCTGCCGGTGGCGTCAGCAGAGTTTCTTGGGACGGTCGAATCGATCCCCGCCCCGACGGCGGATGACCTGACCGACGACCCCGAATTCGGCCAGAACCGAAGCCAGCCAACCGCCATGAGTTTTTCTGCAGCAGGCGACCGCGCCCTGATCGTGACGTACAAAGACGCCTATCTGTACACCCGCAGTGAGGACGAATCCTGGCTGCAGGCGCTAAACCGCGCGCCGCGGGTCGTCGATCTGCCGCAATTCGCCCAGACCGAGGCCGGTGGCCTAAATGCGGCGGGCGATCTGACCTTTGTCGGCAGCGAGCAGCTGCCCGCCGCTTTGGTCGAGATCGCCCTGCCCTGACTCGCCGCGCTTGGCGCGTCTACGCCGCGTCGGACGGAAACGCGTAGTCGGCGAACTGCTGGCGCAGATGCAGCTTGCTGATCTTGCCGGTCGCGGTATGCGGCAGTTCCTCAACGAACTGCACATCGTCCGGCATCCACCATTTGGCGATCTTGCCGTCGAAGTGCGCGAGGATCTCCGCGGCCGACGGCGACTGGCCGGGCTTCGACACGATCACCAGCAATGGGCGCTCCGCCCATTTTTCGTGGGCGATACCGATCACCGCAGCCTCGGCGACACCCGGATGCGACATCGCGACATTCTCCAGATCAATGGAGCTGATCCACTCGCCACCGGACTTGATCACGTCTTTGGCACGGTCGGTGATCTGCATCACGCCATGCTCATCCATGGTCGCGACATCGCCGGTGTCGAACCATCCGTCCGCGTCATGCGCATCGGTATCGTCGCGCTTGTAGTAGCCCGAGCAAATCCAGGGGCCACGCACCTTGAGTGCACCGAAGGCCTTGCCGTCCCAGGGCAGTTCCTTGCCATCGTCGCCGACGATCTTCATCTCGACACCAAAGGCCGGACGGCCCTGCTTGGCCCGCAGCGCGCTCTGTGCTTCGGGGCTCATGTCCTCGAACCCTCGCGGCGGCATGTTGATCGTGCCCAGCGGGCTCATCTCGGTCATACCCCAGGCGTGGATGGTCTCAACGCCATACTGCTCACGGAAGGCATCCATGATCGCGATCGGGCAGGCCGATCCGCCGACAACGGTGCGCTCCAGCGACTCCACGGACTTGCCGGCATCCTGCAGGTGCTTGAGCAGGCCCAGCCACACCGTGGGCACGCCCAGCGCGATCGTGACCTTTTCCGCATTGATGAGATTCGCCAGCGTTTCGCCATCGCCCATCTTCGGACCGGGGAACACCAGCTTGGAACCGACCATGAGCGTGCAATACGGCACGGCCCAGGCGTTCACATGGAACATGGGGACAACCGGCAGCACGGTGTCGCGGTTGCGGAAACCGATCGACTCGCCCGCATTCGCACCGAGGGCATGAATCACCGTCGAGCGGTGGCTGTACAGCACCCCCTTGGGGTTGCCGGTCGTGCCCGATGTGTAGCAGAGCGCGCAGGCCTCGCGCTCATCCAGCTCCGGCCACTCGAACTCGTCGGACGCGTCGGCCAGCAGCGATTCGTAGCAATGGACGTTATCCAGCGACGTCTCGGGCATGTTTGCCTCGTCCGTCAGCACGACGATGCCCTTGACCGTCTCGAATACCGGCGCGAGCTTTTCGATCAGCGGAAATACCAGCTTGTCGACAAAGATGTACTGGTCTTCGGCGTGGTTGACGATGTACTTGACCTGCTCCGGAAACAGACGCGGATTAATCGTGTGACAGACCAGGCCACTGCACTGGATCGCGTAGTACAACTCCATGTGTCGGTAGTCGTTCCAGGCCAGCGTCGCGACACGGTCTCCGCGTTGCACGCCCAGGGCGTCCAGCACGTTGGCCAGCTTGCGTGTGCGGGCGAACATCTCTGAATAGCTGCAGCGGTGATTCGGGTTATCCGCGGTCACCGACACGATCTCGCCGTCCGGATAGACCCGTTCCGCGTGCCGCATGATCTGCGTCACGGTGAGCGGGTAATCCATCATCAATCCATACAATGGTTCGGACATATCTCCTCCTGATTGTTGTCACGCTGAGTTATCGGCCCCCAACGACGATCATCGTCGCCGATAACAAATACTACAACTTCGACATAGTTTCCCAATAGGGCTTTACCAAGGCTCTCAAAACCGCTGCCGCCGAAGATTTTTTTCCTGCATCACCATTGTGGCGATTTCTTCGACGGACATGTTGGTGGAATCCGAATACGGCACGTTGAACTTCTTGTAGAGCTTGGTCGCCTGCCGCAACTCGTAACTGGCCTGCTGGATGGAGGCATATTTGCTACCCGGGCGACGCTCTTCCCGAATCTGGGCGAGCCGCGTGGCATCAATGATCAGGCCGTACAGCTTGTGCTTCTGATCCTTCAGCGGGCCAGGCAACTGCCCGCTTTCGAGGTCTTCGTCCGTCAGCGGGTAGTTCGCGGCAAACACACCATGCTGCAACGCGAGGTACAGCGATGTCGGCGTCTTGCCACAGCGCGACGGCGCGATCAGGACCACGTCGGCTCGCTCCAGCTTGCGCAGTGACTGGCCATCGTCGTGTTCCAGAGCGAAGTTCATCGCGTCGATGCGCGACTCGTATTGCTTGGTCTCGCGTCCATGTGCCCGGCCGGAGGCATGGGCCCAGGTGACCTGCAACTCCTTCTCGACCGTGGGTATGAAGGTGTCGAACAGATCCAAGAACAGCGCGTCGGCGCCCCGCAGCTGGGCGCGAACCGCGTCAGTCACCGTGGTGCTGAACACAATCGGTCGCACGCCGTCCTCCTTGGCCGCGTGATTGATATAGGCAACCACCGACCGCGCCTTGTCATCGGTATTGACGAACGGAAAGGTCAGCGACCGAAAGTCCACACCGTCGAACTGCGTGAGCAGGCTGTTTCCCAGCGTCTCGGCGGTAATGCCCGTTCGATCGGACACAAAAAATACACGGCGGCTGGTCTGTGACACGCAATCTCTCCCCCGACGGATGCGCAGGCTTTGCGCCATCAGTCAAACATGATTCGGGGCCACTCGCGGAGCTCAGCGGCCCAAGCAGGCTAGAATAGCCGACCCTGCGGTCGAAGGACTCGAGCTTCGGCCCCGGCATTCATCGACAAGAGAGGCACGCACGTGGAAGACGCGACCATCGTCTGGTTCAAGGATCTCGGCATGGGTGATGTCGAGCGGGTGGGCGGCAAGAACGCATCGCTCGGCGAAATGATTTCCAATCTGGCGGGCGCCGGCGTGAGCGTGCCCGACGGCTTCGCGACCACGGCGGATGCGTATCGCGAGTTCCTGAAGCATGAGGGACTGGACGACCGGATCAACGCCGCGCTGGATGCGCTGGACGTCGACGATGTCGAAGCGCTGGCCAAGACCGGCAAGCAGATTCGCGAATGGGTTGGCCAGGCGCCCTTCCCGGCGAAGCTGGAAGCGGATATTCGCGAGGCGTTCACGACCCTGTCGAACGGACACGACGTCTCGGTCGCCGTACGCTCATCGGCGACGGCCGAAGATCTACCCGACGCCTCGTTCGCGGGCCAGCAGGAAACCTTCCTGAACATCCGCGGCATCAACGCGGTGCTGGAGGCGATCAAAGACGTGTTCGCCTCGCTATTCAATGATCGCGCGATCTCCTATCGCGTACACCAGAACTTTGATCACAAGCTGGTTGCGCTGTCGGCCGGGATTCAGCGCATGGTGCGCTCGGACATCGGCGCATCCGGCGTCATGTTCACCATGGACACCGAATCGGGTTTCCGTGACGTGGTGTTCGTCACCGCCTCCTGGGGGCTGGGCGAAGCCGTGGTCCAGGGCGCAGTAAACCCGGACGAGTTCTATGCGTACAAGCCGAATCTGAAAGCCGACAAGCCAGCGATCGTGCGTCGCGGCCTGGGCTCCAAGGCCATCAAGATGGTCTACACAGAGGATAAGACCGTCGGCAAGACCACGGAGTTTGTCGACACCAGCGCCGACGAACGCGGGCAGTTCTGCCTGACTGCCGAAGACGTCGAAGCCCTGGCGCGTCAGGCCGTGATCATTGAGGACCACTACGGGCGTCCAATGGACATCGAGTGGGGCAAGGACGGCGAGACCGGCGAACTGCTCATCCTGCAGGCGCGGCCCGAAACGGTACAAAGCCGCAGCAGCGCAAGCACGCTGGAACGCTTCAAGCTGGCCGGCAAGGGCAAGGTGCTGTCCACCGGACGCGCGATCGGCGCCCGCATCGGCGCCGGCAAGGTCCGTGTGCTGGATGATCTCTCCGAGATGCATCGCGTGCAGCCCGGCGACGTGCTGGTCACCGACATGACCGACCCCGACTGGGAGCCGATCATGAAACGGGCTTCGGCCATCGTCACCAACCGCGGCGGCCGCACCTGCCATGCCGCGATCATCGCTCGCGAACTGGGCATCCCGGCCGTCGTCGGCACCGCGGACGCCACGGACATACTCAAAGACGGCATCGACGTGACTGTGTCCTGTGCCGAAGGCGATACGGGGCTGATCTACGAAGGCCAGCTGGACTTCTCGATAGACCAGATCGAGCTGGACAAGATGCCCGAAGCCCCGCTGAAGATCATGATGAACGTCGGCAACCCCGACCGAGCCTTCGACTTCGCCAGCCTGCCCCATAAGGGTGTCGGCCTGGCGCGCCTGGAATTCATCATCAACCGCATGATCGGCGTACATCCGCGTGCATTGCTGGAATTCGACGATCAACCTGCCGACATCCAGGCCACGATTCGCCAGATGATGGCCGGCTACACCGACCCGGTGAGTTACTACGTGCACCGCCTGGCCGAAGGAGTTGCGACCATCGCCTGCGCCTTCGCGCCGGAACCGGTGATCGTGCGCATGAGTGATTTCAAGTCCAATGAATACGCCAACCTCGTGGGTGGCGAGCGCTACGAACCGGACGAGGAAAACCCGATGATCGGCTTCCGTGGCGCCTCGCGCTACGTCTCCGAGGACTTCAAGGCCTGCTGGGAGCTGGAATGCCGCGCGCTGCGTTACGTGCGTGAGGAAATGGGGCTGACCAACGTGCAGATCATGATCCCGTTCGTGCGCACCGTCGGCGAGGCCAAGGCCGTGACCGAAGCGCTCAAGGCCAATGGCCTGGAACGTGGCAAGCACGACCTCAAGCTGATCATGATGTGCGAGCTACCCTCCAACGCGGTGCTGGCCGACGAGTTCCTCGAGTACTTCGACGGCTTCTCCATCGGCTCCAACGACATGACTCAGCTATCACTGGGTCTGGACCGCGACTCCGGGCTCATCGCCCACCTGTTCGATGAGCGCGATCCAGCGGTCAAGGCCATGTTGTCCATGGCCATTCAGGCCTGCCGCAAACACAACAAGTACATCGGCATCTGCGGCCAGGGGCCGTCCGATCATCCCGATCTGGCGCAGTGGTTGCTGGACGAGGGAATCGAATCGGTCTCCTTGAACCCGGATACCGTGGTCGAAACCTGGATGTTGCTGGCCGGTAAAGCGATCTAGACCAACACCGCCTCTGGCGACGCCTGACCCGGCGTCGCCAGGGTCGACTCCTCGGGCAGGCTGTCCGGGATGTCGAAGACAAAGGTGCTGCCCTGCCCCGGTGCGCTGTCCACCCGGATCTCACCACCGCGCTTCTGCACCAGTTTCTGGACCAGCGACAAACCGATGCCGGTCCCCGGATATTCGTCGGCTGTGTGCAGACGCTTGAACACCAGAAAGATCTGGTCACGGTCCTCCGGCAACATGCCGATTCCGTTGTCCTGCACGGAAAACTGCCAGCCGTCGCCCACGCGCCATGCGCGCACCCGCACATGAGGCGCCTGGCCCTCCGGCTGAAACTTCATGCCGTTGCCGATCAGGTTCAGAAAGACTTGCTGCAGACTCCGGGCATCGGCATCCACGGTGGGCAGTTCGCCGAACTCCACCGTCGCTCCGGAACTCTCGATATCCGCATGGAGCTGTTCCACCACATGCTCCACCACGTCACCGGTATCCACTGCCTCGATCTTCGGTTCGGCCGAATTGACACGGGACAGTTCCAGCAAATCGTTGATCAGCGTGCGCATGTCGGTGACCCCATGCTGGATGAACTCCAGATACTCACGCCCACCGTCATCCAGAGACTCTGAATACCGTTTCCCCAGCAGGCCGGTGAACGAGCCGATGGTTCGCAGCGGCGCTTGCAGATCATGCGAGGCGATGTATGCGAATCGCTCGAGTTCCGCGTTCGACTGGGTGAGTTTGTTGACCGTCCGACGTAACTGCAGTTCGGCATCCGCGCGGCGCTGCACCTCGGCTTCCAGCTTGCGGTTAATGGCCTCCAATTCGGAATGACTGCGCATCGACAAAGCCTGCGGTACGAGCGGTATCAACACGATGGCGGTGACCACCGATACGATCGCAGTGACGATTTTAACCACGCCCTCGAGATAATAAACGGGCCGCCAAATCGTCCAGATACCGAAGATATGCGTCATGCCGCACAACAGAATGAACGCCGCAAACAAGGCCAGGACATGCTTGAACGGTATGTCCTTTCGCTTGCGGGCGAAGTGCAGCAACGTGACCGGAATCGAGAAGTAAGCGAAGGCGATCAAGCCATCCGCAATCACGTGCAGTGCGATCAGATCTGATCGCATCAGAAAACACACGCCGTGCGGCATCAAGCCTGCCGGCCCGAAAAGACTATCGATCCAGCTCATGCTGGCCTCCTAGCAGGATTTTGTTGTATCAGTCCGGATGGCTCAGCGCGACGTGCGAGCCGTCCTTTTCCAGCCACAACCTGAATTGCGGCGCACTAACCGCTGCCTGTCTCCAGTTGCCCTGCAACCGTGTGAAGCCGCGCCCGATGAGCGCCTGGGCTTCATCGTCCGACTCAATACCACACAGGTCCACCGCCCTCCCGAGCGTCGTGGCGACTGCGATCACCGCCTCCGCGACACGGCGCCTCGAATCCTCTGAATCGGCCAACAACGCCTCGACCAGTGGCCGCCGCAACTTGACCGTGCCGGTTTGATAGCTTGCCAGCTCGGCGATCGAGATATCCGCATCCCACAACCGCAGCGTGGCGTGAACGCCCCATTCACGCAGCGACCGGGTGGCCAAAGCGACCGCCGCCAAATCCGATTGTGAAACCGGCTCGATCTCGACACACAGGCGGTGACCGGGCAAGCCCTCCACGTCTATCGCGCGCCGCAGAGCAGTGATAATTCGTTCATTTGAAAGGCTTTGCGCAGAGATGTTCAAGGCCAGAAACCCGGGCGCGATTCCGTCACGGTCCCACTGTGAAAATTGCCGGATGGCCAGCGTGATCATTTGCGTCTCGATCCGATCCAGCACCCGCTCGCGCCGCGCAACGTCAATCAACTCTTTGGTCGACTGCTGCCCGCAGGCCTCGTCGCCGCGCCATCGGATCAGCGCTTCAACGCCTTCGAGCCGACGTCCGTCAGAGGCAAAAATCGGTTGGAAATACGGCGCGAACTCCTGGGACGTGATCGCACGCTCCAGATCAAGGACATCGTCGTCGGCTGCCGACCCCGGCAGTCCACGCATCTCGTCGCTGTAGATCACCACCCGCCCACGCCCCGTCCGCTTGGCGGCGTACATCGCCATATCAGCGTTGACGATGAGTTTTTCTACCGAGCGGCCGTGCCCCGGGAACACCGATATTCCGACACTGGCGCCGATCTGCACCGGTTCGCCGGACACCTGCTCGATTGCGGCGATCTGGTTGATGATGCGATCAGCCACCCGGTTTGCCCGCTCACGCGCGGATTCACCTGGCCCGAAATCCGCCAGGATCACGGCGAACTCATCGCCGCCCAGGCGCGCGACGTGATCGGAATCGCGCACCACGGCCTGCAGGACCTTAGCCACTTGGATCAGGGCCGCATCACCGACAGCATGCCCATGCAAGTCGTTAACTGGTTTAAACCCATCAAGATCGATGTAGCAAAACGCCATTTCGTGCGCGCCCCGCGACGCAGAACGCACCGCCTGGGTCGCCTGTTCATCGAATAGCTGACGGTTGGCCAGACCGGTCAGTACATCGTGGCTGGCGTGAAAGTATTGCTCCTCGCGCTGCGCATCGAGTTCACGGACGAGACGGTTCCGCTCAATGGCATGACGCAGCACCCGCATCAGGCTGGGGCCGTCGTACTGGTCTTTGAGCAGATACTCCTGAGCGCCGAGCTTTAGCGCGGCGATGGCAGTGGACTCGTCATTAAGCCCTGTCATCACGACTAGCGTCGTACCGTCCGCCGCCTCGAGCATGGCCTCCACGTTCTCCACGCCCACACCATCCGGCAGATGCAGGTCGAGCAGGATGCAGTCGGGCCGGTGTGCGGCGACTTGCCCAAGGCCTTCGGCCAAGGTCATCGCGTGCCGCACTAAGACAGAGCCTGGACTGGCCAGCCGCAAACGCTCCTCAATCAGCCGCGCGTCAAGCCTGGAATCCTCGACAAGCAGCAAGTTGATTTCAGTGGCGTTCATGGCCGCGCCGCAATGTCCGCTACCCCGCCGTGATCTCGGAGGGAGATTTTGGCGGCAGTAAAGCGAGGTTGAACCAGAAGCGCTCGATCATCTGCACCATTTCGGCGAAATGATTCAGATCCACCGGTTTGGTGAGATAGCAATTGGCATGCAGGTCGTAACAGGTCCGCACGTCGCTCTCGGCCTTGGAGGTCGACAGCACAATGATCGGGATGCGTCGCAGCGACGGGTCCTGTTTGACCTCGGCGAGCACCTCGCGGCCGTCCTTGCGCGGAAGGTTCAGATCAAGCAGCACAAGGTCCGGAACCGTGGCGTCCTGGTGGGCTCCCTGACGACGCAACATCGCCATCGCCTGCTCACCATCACGGGCGACAGCCAGCTCAAAATCCAGCGAAGTTTCTCGCAGAATTTCCTGCGTCAGCCGAACATCGGCCGGATTGTCCTCTACCAGGAGGATGTGCGCCTGGGCCATAGGTGTCCCTGTAATTTCGTCAGCGATTCCGACCGCACAGATTATCTGAACGCTCGTTAAGTTTCCCTGAACAGCATAACGGCGGCGCCAAACGCACACGTCGCACGAACCAGCCCCCCGGCGGAATACTCCGAATTTTGCGGCATATCACGATGCCCTTTCCGATCAACGGATGGCATTCCGGTCGATTCGGTCGATAATCAACAAGTAATTAACAAGCCTAATTTTCTGCACGCCCACAGGTGACCCTGTCTCCCCATGTCTGAAGACAACCCTCGACTTGGCGCCGCATTCGCGGTGACCGCTGGCGCGCTGTTCGCCGTGATGGGCAGCCTGATCAAGCTCGCGGCGGACCAGCTGCCCAACGAGACCATCGTCTTTCTGCGCAATCTGGTTGCGGTGGCGCTGCTGGTGCCGCTATTCGTGGGCCGACACCGCGTGTCATTTACGACTCGGCACCTGGGCTTACACTTGGCCCGTGCGGGCTTCGGCGTGGCCGCGATGTACTGTTTCTTCTTCGCCCTTGGCCGCCTGCCGCTAGCCGATGCGGTGTTGCTGAACTTCGCGATGCCCGTGTTCATTCCATGGATTGCCTGGCTGGTCCTGGATGAACGCCCACGTTGGCAGGTGCATGTCGCCACGGCGCTCGGGCTGATCGGCATTAGCCTCATCGTCAAACCCACCGGAGCGGTCGCCTCGCTCGATGGTCTCATCGGCGCGATGGCCGCGGTGTTCGCAGCCGTCGCGATGGTGGTGGTCAGAAAGCTGTCGTCCACCGAGCCCGCGCCCCGCATCGTGCTTTATTTTGCTGCGCTTGCCGTGCTCATTTCCGGAATCCCCGCCGCCTTGTCCTGGCCGGCGATGCGTCCAACGGACTGGCTGATCATGGTCGGCGTGGGTCTGGCCGCGACGGCAGGCCAGCTGTGCCTGACCCGCGCCTATGCTTTGGCGCGAGCCGCCGAGATCGGCACGCTGGTGTACTGCACCGTACCGTTTGCTGCGGCCTTGGGCTGGTTGTTCTGGGATGAGCGCATGGACCATGGCAAGTTCGTGGGCGCAGCCTGCGTCATCGGCGCCGGCGCGCTCGCCAACCGATGGCGCCGAGGCTAAACGGCACCGGTTGCTGCCCCCCGGCGGGTGATTCGGTGACTCAGGCGTCGGCGTCTTGCGCTTCGGCTTCCAGCGTATGCGGTGCCAGGCCTGCACCCAGTGCGCCCGCATGAAAATCATCAATGGCCGCCCGCGCGTCGATCGAGCGGCCGGTGGCACCGACCTCCACCGGAAACCCGTCCCGCATGCTGGGCAGGCAGGACAGCTTGACCTTGGGGTGGCGGGCGCCCACGGCATCCAGCAACGGGATCAGGTCCGATTCAGGCACGCCACGAAAACCGAGTCGACAGGTCACCAAAGCCGCTGCGGTGTCTACCTCCCCGAACACCCGTTCCAGCACCCACTCGGCCATCGGCCAGGCCATTTCCGGAAAGCCTGGAAGAAAATGATGCCGGTCCAACGAAAAGCCGGGGACCTGATTCACCGGATTGGGAATGAGCTCGGCACCCTGAGGAAACTCCACCATCCGGATGCGATGCGGATAGGTGCGTTCGCGATAAAGCGATTCGAGTAGGTGACGGCCGGCTTCGTGAATTTCCAGAGGACTGCCGAAGGCTTCGGCCGCGGCCTGCCGGGTCTGATCATCCGGCGTCGCGCCGATACCACCGCAGCAGAGCACCGGGCAATGCAGGCGTCGGCTATCGCCGAGCACGCGCGCGATGTCCTCGCGGCCGTCGCCCACCACCCAGACCTGTCGCAGGTTCAGTCCCCTGGCGGCAAACACGCCGGCGAAGTGCGGCAAATGGGCATCGCGCCGGCGTCCGGATAGCAGCTCATCCCCGACCAGAATCAGCGCGATGTTGAAGGCCTGCGTCATGCTCATCCGGCAACAGTAGGGAAACACCACAGAGTTTGCACCAGACGAGCCGGCGACAGATGGCGCATGCGGCCGTCTCGTCGCGGGCGCGTCCCCCATTGCACGCTCCGCTGAGTTCATGGCATTGACCTTGCTGCATCCGCCGCATCGCGCCGGAGCACACGGCGCCCCGCCCGGTCTTGGCCATGACACATCGCGATGCGCTCTGGCGCGCTCTATGTCCGCTCGTCCTGCTGATCTCGGCCTGTGGGCAAAGCCCATCCGGCGACACGCCCGTCGCGGGCGGTCCGGGCCAACCACCGGGCGAACCGGTGATCTTCGAACTGGTAGAAGCCACGCTGGCCGACGTGCACGCCGCGCTGGCCGGCGAGCAAATCACTGAAGATGGCGATGCACTGACTTGCGCGGAACTCACCCAGCGCTATATCGACCGCATATTTGCCTATAACGACGCGCTGCAACCATCCGGCCTCCTGCCGATTCGCGGCGTGCTGCACATCAATGCCAACGCGCTGGAACAGGCTGCAGAGCTGGACACGCTGTACGCACGCGACGCAGGCGTTGGCGCGCGTTATCTGCATTGCATGCCGGTGCTGCTCAAGGACAACTACGACACGTTCGATGCGCCGTCCACGTCGGGCTCTTACGCCATGCTGGGGCATCAAGCCGGCATTGACGCGGAAAGCGTGCGCGGCCTGCGAGCCGCGGGCGCGCTGATTCTCGGCAAGGCCAATCAGGACGAGTTCGCGTACTTCACGACGGGTTTTTCCGCACGGGCCATCCAGGTCTCGAACCCCTACAACACGGCGGAGTCACCGGCCGGCTCCTCCAGTGGCACCGGCGCATCACTGGCCTCGAACTTCGCGCTGGGCGGCACGGGCTCCGACACCTGCCAGTCCATTCGTCATCCTTCGTCGGTGAACGGTCTGGTCGGCATCCGTCCGTCACTGGGCGTCGTCAGCCAGCACGGTATCTTCCCACTGTCCCATGCTCGCGACACCGGCGGTCCGATGACCCGGACCGTCCGCGACGCTGCGCTGATGCTCACCGCGATGGCCAGCGTCGATGCGCGTGATCCCCGCACGCTGGAGTACCCGGCCTCGGCGCGGCCCGCCAGTTACGCGCAATTCCTTAATCGCGAGGCCCACGGCGTAGCAGGCCGTCATATCGGGGTGCTCCGACGATTGGGCAGCAATACGGAACCCTACGGCGCCGGCGCCCAGGGCGAGCTGATCGCCGCAGCGGTGAACCAGATGGCCACCATGGGCGCCCACATCCACGACATTTATCTGCCGGACTTCACCAGCCGTGGCGCCGGCAACACCAACTACGACGTCGGTGACTACTTCAATATCTTCGAGCAGGAAGGCGGCGATTCACCGCGCCGCTGCCTGAGCAGCCTGAACGCCGGCAGCGCCAACGGCCGCGACGCCTGCCAGCTGCTGGACGGCATTCTAGAAACCGGTCGCGTGGGGCCGCGCACGGTGGCGCTGGTCGCTGTCTCGGCCACCAGCGACCCCGACCAGCCGGGCACGCAGGAGCAGCTCGACGCCATGGCCTCCGAGCGGGCCTATGTCGAAAGCGTCATGGACGCACTCACCGATGCCGATGGAAATCCGGTGCTGGACGATGACGGCGACCCGGTGCGCCTGGATGCGTTCATCCTGTCGCCCGGCCCCACCGGCGGTCGCACCTGTGACCTCGGCTCGACCACACACATGGGGTCCATCGTCGTGCCGGTCGGTTTCGATACCTCGGTCGGCGTCCCGCGTGGCATGGAAATCTTCGTTCGCCGCTTCGACGAGGGCACCGGCATCGGCATTGCCTACGACTACGAGCAGGCCACGCGGCACCGGGCGCCACCGGACATCTCGCCGCAGCTGGGCACAGACAATGCCACCGTGGCGCAATTCAATGCCCAGCAGCAGCAGGCGCTGATCACCGCCACATCGGCTGCCCCGGAAGACCTGCCGATCGAGATCTATATCCAGGCGATCGAAGAATTGCTCGGCGTGTCACCGTGATGTCGTGTCGGCGGTGCCGGAGTCACTGCGCGTGAGTCATTGCGATGGCACTGCCTCGAACGTGTCGTGCCTGAAGTACTGGGCGTTGAGCAGTTCCACGACGTCGACATACAACGCCGCGAACTGCTGCTCGGCATCGCGGAGTATCGATTGCAACGCGGAATCGGTCTCCAGCTGGGCCATCACCTGGGCATGAAAGCGTAGCTGGTTCAGCGCGCCCGATCATCTGCCGCCTCTCGATAAACCGCGGTACAGGTACAAGTCCCGCGGGCGGTCAGCTCGCCGCGACCATCGATCACGATGGCCTCACTGAATGCCAGCCTGGCGCGCGATAGAACGACCGCGCCATAGACCGTGACATGCGGGCCATGCGTGGCCTGCATGTACTGCATCGACAAGTCCACGGTGACCGTCGCACCGGAGTCGTATTGCAGGCGCGCGGCAACACCGAATGCGCAATCGAACAGCCCGGCCAGCACCGCGCCGTTGACGACCTGCCGAGTGCCGGAGAAACCGCCGAAGTGATGCGCCTGCAACTGGCGAACGCGAACGGCAATCAGGCGGTCATCAACCCGTTCCAATTCGACACTGCCGTGAACCATCGCCGGCATGGCCCGCATGGCCTGGATGCGCTGCTCGGCTCGAGCGGCGTCTACCGCATGCGGAATCGCGCGCAGGCGCAAGGATTCAATGGCGTGGTGCATCAGGACTCCCTCGCAGGATTATCGGTAAAAATAGCTGCCATGCGGCTGGACCTTCGCATCGTTCTCGAATGACACCAGCAACCAGGGCGCTCGGGCATACTGGCGGCAAATAATCAGAGGGGACAAGCATGGAAGGCAACGCACTGGTCATCATCGGCCTGCCCGCGGCCCTGTTCATCATCATGGTGGGGATGGGCCTGAGCCTGGCAGTAGGTGATTTCCGTCGCGTGGCCGAGCAGCCACGCGGCGTGGCGATTGGCCTGGCGCTGCAACTTCTGGCCGTTCCGGCACTGGGGTTTGCGATCGGCGGATTGGCGGGTGGTGGAATATTCGCCGTGGGCCTGGTGCTGGTGGCCGCCCTGCCTGGTGGGACCACCTCGAACCTGCTCTGTTACCTGGCCAAGGCTTCGCTGGCACTTTCAATCACCCTGACCGTGCTCGCCAGCCTGATCACGATTCTCACGCTTCCGCTTTACGTGAATCTGGCGTTGACCACGTTCATGGGCGAATCCGAAGCCCTCTCCATGCCCGTGACCCGAACCCTGATCACCATGCTGGTGATCGTCGTCATCCCGGTCGGGATCGGAATGAGCATCAAGGCCGCGGCGCCAGCGGCAGCCAGCCGGGCGGAGCCGATCATCAGTGCGTTTTCGATCATCGTGCTGATCGCGATCATCATCGGCATCGTCATCGCCGAGTGGGCGAATCTCCCGGCCTGGCTGGCCGCCGCCTGGGCACCCGTGCTGGCACTGAACCTGAGCGCCCTCGCCCTGGGCCTGATTATCGGCAAGTGGACGGGATTGAGTTCGGCGGATGGCCTGACGCTGGCCATTGAGGTCGGCATCAAGAACACCACGCTAGGCCTGACCGTTGCGCTGTCGCTGCTCGGCAGCACCGAACTCGCCCTGGCTTCGGCCGTCTACGGGCTGTTGATGTACCTATCCGTCATCGCGCTGACCGTTTACGGCCGCCACCTGGCGAGAGGGACCGCCTCGATGGCGGTCGGCGCAGCGCGGTAAGGCAACCCCGGTACTCGGCGGCCCAGCCGTCGCGTTCGCCTGCCTCAAAAAGATCGGTTCCAGACGCGACGCCGCTCAGGAGCTTTCCTTGAAGCGACGGATGGCGCGGCGGCCCTGCTTGTTGGGCCGATGGGTCGGCGCGACGGATTGATTTTGCAACCGCTCGATGCGTCGGCGCTCGGTGTCTTCTGCGTGAATGCGGTCGCCGTTTTCGGTGCGCCGCATGGCTTGAGCCGCCACCGGAGCACCGACACGATCACTGAGCAACACCAATACCTCGACCTCATCGCGAACCCCGGCCTTGCTGAACGCGACGATGTCGCCGACGCGGATGCCGCGCGACGGTTTGGCCGTCTGCCCGTTGACCACCACCTGGCCCCGCCGGACGGCATCCTGCGCGAGCGCCCGGGTTTTGAACGCGCGAGTCGCCCACAGCCATCGATCCAGTCGCACCGCGTCCGCCGGGCCGGACACCGCGGCCGGACTCATGAACAAAAACGCCCGCATGAAGCGGGCGTTTTGCGAAAGCTTGCGAGCATCAGGCCTCGACGCCGCCAGCTTCCTTGAGCATGCGTGGCAACTCACCGGTCTGGTAGAGATCCAGCGTGATGTCACAGCCCCCGATCAGCTCCCCTTTGACGTAGAGCTGCGGGAAGGTCGGCCAATTCGCGAACTTGGGCAGCGCGCGATAAATCTCTTCATCTTCGTAGATGTTCACATAGGCGTAGGGAACGCCACAGGCGTTGAGCGCCTGTGAGGCACGTGCGGAAAAACCACACTGTGGGAAGTCCGGTGAACCCTTCATGAAAATGATGATGGGGTTCTCCTCGACCTTCTCCTTGATGCGTTGCAGGGCGTCCATTGAAAACCACCTCCGTCGGTGTTCTAGACAGTCACCGCGGATGCGGCGACAACAAACGGGCGCGGATTATACAGGACCGGAGATCGCCTGCCGCCCGCTGTAGAAACCCAGCAAGGATCGCGCCGAATCGACCGCGCGGTTCACCGGAAAATCAACGAATAACGATGTGACAAATCCATCCAGGTAATTGTCAGGAATACACTGCTCGCCTATGGTTACACCCCATTTGGCGCGCCCCCCGGCGCCATTGATTCGCCAACAGTCAAGGAGATTGCACCATGGCATTCACACTTCCTGAACTGCCGTACGCACGTGACGCTCTAGAGCCCCATATGTCCAAGGAAACGCTGGACTTCCACTATGGCAAGCACCACAAGACCTACGTGGACAAGGCGAACGGCATGATCGACGACACCGAGTTCGCCAACGCGTCACTCGAAGAGATCATCAAGAACGCAGGCCCCGGCGGCCTGTTCAACAACTGCGCCCAGATCTGGAATCACACGTTCTTCTGGAACGGTCTGACCCCTGGCGGCAGCAGCCCCAGCAGCGCGCTGAGCGGCGAGATCGACAACGCCTTCGGCTCGGTGGACGACTTCAAAGAGAAGTTCAACACCTCGGGCGCCGGCAACTTCGGCTCGGGCTGGACCTGGCTGGTCAAGACCGCCGACGGCAAGCTGGACATCGTCAACACCGACGACGCGGAAAACCCGATGACCGATGGCCACACGCCGTTGCTCACCGCCGACATGTGGGAGCACGCGTACTACATCGACTACCGGAACTCCCGCCCGAAGTATCTCGAGAACTTCTGGGCACTGGTGAACTGGGACTTCGTCGAGAAGAACCTGAGCGCCTAAAGGCTCCGGCCACGGCTCGACGGGCTGCCCGGCCACCGGGCGGCCCGTTTTCTTTTTCCGGTCCATAAACTGGAACCCAATCGATGAAACGCGACTTTCTCACGCTGCTCGACTTCTCCCCTGCTGAGCTCGAAACCCTCATCGAGCAGGCGATTGCCCTGAAACGGGTGCGTCATACGCATCGACCGCTGGTCGGCCGCACGCTGGCGATGATCTTCGAGAAAAGCTCGACACGAACACGCGTTTCCTTCGAGGCCGGCATGGCACAACTCGGCGGTCACGCGCTGTTCCTGTCCCCGCGCGACACCCAGCTCGGGCGCGGCGAGCCGGTCGAGGACACGGCGCGCGTGCTGGGCCGGATGGTCGACATCGTGATGATCCGAAACGATGACCAACAGGCGCTGGAGCAATTCGCCGCGGCCTGCGACGTACCCGTCATCAACGGCTTGTCCGACCGCTATCACCCCTGCCAGTTGCTGGCCGATGTGCAGACGCTGGTGGAGCATTTCGGTTCGATCAGCGGCCGGACCGTGGCCTGGATCGGCGACGGCAACAATGTCTGCAACTCGTTTGCTCTGGCCGCCCGGCAATTCGGTTTTCAGCTGCGCGTTGCCTGCCCGGAAGGATTCGACCCGGATGCGGACGTGCTCGCGCAATGCGGCGACGCCGTCGAATTGATGCGCGACCCCGAACAGGCCGCCGAAGGCGCTGACGCGATCGTCACTGACGTCTGGGCCAGCATGGGCCAGGAGTCCGAACAGGCGCAACGCATGGCGGCGTTCGCGGCGTATCAGGTCGACGATGCGCTGATGGCCAAGGCGGCCGACCACGCCGTCTTTCTGCACTGCCTGCCGGCTCACCGCGGGGAAGAGGTCACCGCGTCGGTCATTGATGGCCCGCAGAGCCTGGTATGGGCAGAGGCGGAGAACCGCCTGCACGCTCAGAAGGCGCTGCTTTGCTTCCTGCTGCAATAGCCTCGCTGAAGGCCTGCCAGCCAGCGACGAGAGCCGGCAGCCACTCGCCGAAACGATTAGAATCAGGCCCCACGAAAGCCGAGCGGCCTTGACGCCATCTTCGTTGCTCGGCAGCCGCTGAAGGCGGCGGATTGCATTTCCGTCGCGCGATCACGCGCGACCAAAATCAAAGGCTGATCGATGAGCGCTACCCAATCGAAGATTACCTATACCTTCACCGACGAAGCCCCGATGCTCGCGACGGCGGGTTTTCTGCCGATCATCAAGCGGTATCTCGATCCGGCAGGGATTGATGTCGGGCTAAGCGACATTTCCCTGGCTGCACGCATT
>NZ_CAXRDQ010000062.1:0-7501 GCF_964229365.1 Abyssibacter sp.
CCGCCCTCGGTGGTGCGCTCCTCGCGCCGCTCGGGCACCAGGCAGCAATGCGGCGGTGCCACCGACACCGCGAAATCGAGCATGTCCTCGGCCAGCGACATTTCGAGATTCAACGGCACAGTCAGCTGGCTCGCCAGAGCACGGACATCGCGCTCCTGAATATGGCGCCGGTCTTCCCGCAGATGCACCGTCACGCCATCGGCGCCGGCGTGGGCGGCCAGCAGGCCCGCTTCGGCCGGATCCGGGTAGAGCGTGCCCCGCGCCTGGCGGATGGTGGCGACGTGATCAACATTCACGCCGAGACGAATAGGAGGGTGACTCATGGTGACACCGGAAACGCAGAAGATGCATTGGGAACTGGAGGCGCATCATAGAGGCGCTGCCCAAAAAATGCGCCCTGTCATCATGTGGGCGAACACGGTCGGGAAACGCTCAGTGTCTCCCTAACCGCCACCCGACCCCATCTGCCGCAAACGCTTGAGCAGGCGGGGCGACTCCAGCGGCCGGGTTCCCAGATAAGGCGCCAACGCCATGCGCATCAGGTACCGGGCTTCCGTCCTGGCCTGATGGGTTTCCCAGCGATCGGTCTCCAGCGCGCGCAGGGTGGCGCCGCCGATGGCCTGCTCGCCGGGCTCGGCGTGCACCAGGCCATCCTGCGCATCCAACCGGTACGCTTGGTCGAGTTGAACGGCGGCGCCGTTCGCATCTACTTGCAGCGAAAACGCGTAACCCAAGGCTTCCAGCAACCGGTATTCGAAGCCCCGCAGCGCCGGCTCACGATCCGTTGCATCCGATAGCCGGTCCAGGCAGGCCCAATAGAGGGCATAAACCCGTGGCTGCGGGTCATCGCGCGCCAGCAGACGCATCAGCAGCTCATTGACGTACAGGGCGCAAATGGCTGCCTCGCCCTGCAGCGTGACGCCGCGCTGCGGCTCCGCCGAACTCAGCGTGTGGAGCTCGCCCGCGCCCGTCCAGCTCAGCGCATATTCGCGCAGGGGCTCCAGGCGACTCTGGCGACCGCCTCGGCGTGCGCCTTTGGCGACCAGCCCGATGCGGCCGTGCCGCTCGGTCAGGCAGTCGACAATCAGGCTGGTTTCACGGTAAGGCCGGCGGTGTAAAACGACGCCCACATCCTGGCTGCGCCGGGACGTGGCCATCTCAGCCCTGGTCGGGCAGATCGAACCCCAGCGACGCCAGCGCGCGCTCGTCGTCGGCCCAACCGCGCTTGACCCGGCACCATAGTTGCAGATGCAACCCCTGCCCCAGATCCGCCTGAATCGCCCGCCGCGCTTCGCTGCCTACCTGCTTTAGGCGCGCGCCCTGCTTGCCAATGACGATGCCCTTGTGGCTGTCCCGTGCGACCCAGATCACGGCGCTGACATGCCGCCGGCCGTCCTCCATGGGTTCATCAGACTCGATCTCGACCGTGATCGCATACGGCAATTCCTGATCCAGCGACATGAACAGTCGCTCCCGGATCAGTTCCGCCATGCGGAAGTGCTCGCCACGGTCGGTGACCTGCTCGGACTCGAACAGCAACGGAGATTCCGGCAACACGCGCGTGACCTCCGCAAGCAGCGCATCCAGATTGTTGCCCTTGGTCGCCGACAGGGGGACGACGAAATCGAAGGCTCGGCGTGAGCCGGTCTTGGCAATGAACGGCATGAGTTCGGCCTTGTCCTTGACCAGGTCCACCTTGGTCACGATCAGGCCTACCGGGCAGCGGACGGTACGCAGCCGTTCGAGCACGGCGGCGTCTTCGTCGGTCCAACGATTGGACTGCACGAGCCAGAGCACGCAGTCGGCATCACGCATCGAGTCCCCGGCGGTCTGGTTAAGCATGCGATTCATCGCAGACTTGCCGCCGGTGTGAATGCCCGGGGTGTCAACGAAGATCATCTGCACGCTGTCCTCGGTCCGTATGCCCAGGATGCGATGCCGCGTGGTCTGCGGCTTCGGGGTCGTGATGCTGACGCGAGCGCCCACCAGCGCATTGATCAGCGTCGACTTGCCGACGTTCGGGCGGCCCACCACGGCGATAAATCCGGCGCGGGTTTCGCTCATGCCTGAGCCACCAGTTGAAAAACCGCTTCCAGACAGGCCCGGGCGGCGTCCTGCTCCGCCTTGCGGCGGCTGCTGCCGCTGCCTTCGAATACCTGTTCCGAATCAGCGAGTACGCAGGTTGCGCGCATGTGCTGGCGGTGCTGCTCGCCGGTCACCTCGACGATGGCGTACTCAGGCAGTGGCCGACCGTCGCGTTGCAGGGCTTCCTGCAGGCGCGTCTTGGCGTCCTTGAGGGTTTCGGCATCGGGCAATTCACGCAGCCGCTGCGCGAACAGATGACGCACGACTTGCGCGGCTGCGTCGAAACCGGCGTCCAGATAGATCGCGCCCAGCAGCGCTTCAACGGTATCGGCGAGAATGGACGAGCGGCGATGCCCACCGGTGGCTTTTTCGCCCATGCCAAGGCTGATCCAGGCGCCCAACCCCAGCTCCCGGCCGATCTCCGCGAGCGTGCTACCTCGAACCAGCGCGGCGCGAATTCGCGACAGATCACCTTCGTCCGCGTCCGGCAGATGCGCGTACAACTCGGCTGCGATCACGAAGTTCAGCAGACCGTCGCCGAGAAACTCCAGGCGCTCATTGTGCTGCCGGCCGGCACTGCGATGGCGCAGCGCCTGCTCCAGCAGTTGCTGATTCGCAAACTCATAGCCAATGGCGCGCTGCAGAGCGGCCGGGGACGGGGTCACGCGGTGCGGACCCTCACCGCATCCTTGAACTTGATCTTCAAGGAGATGTTCGCGAACAGCGGCACCTCGACATCGTAGTCATACGAGATCACGCGGGTGTTGTCATCGCGCTGGATCTGGATGTCCTTCGTCTTCAACTGCTTGACATCATCAACGTCGAACCGGCGCTGCAAGGCGCGGCGGATCTCGAACGGAGACGCTGTCGCATACGAGGAGTCGTCAGCGACATCCTTGATCGCGGATTCGATTTCCATATGCCCCAGATAAATCGGAGTGCACTTGATCGTGACCAATGCGACAAATCCGATCACACCGAACACGAACAGCATGCCCCACAAGCCGAGGCCTTTCTGATGTTCTAGCCCTTTCATGCTTCTCCCCTGTTGTTCATGGACTGCACGATTGCCTGCACGGACGTCAATGAATGAGATCGCCGATACGTGACAACGCCGGCCGGTTGTTCTCACCGTCCCAACTCATCCAGATCAGCATCGCCTTGCCGACCAGGTTACGTTCCGGCACGGGGCCCCAACGGCGGCTGTCATCTGACCCATCGCGATTGTCACCCATCGCGAAATAGTGCCCGTCGGGAACGGTGTAGCGAAAGTCCTTGGCCGGCGCTCTGGGGTTGACCAGAATGCCGTGCTCGACACCGTTCAGCGTCTCCTGATATTCGGTGGCGTAGCGATGCCGCGGATCGGCGCTCTGGTAAAGCCCGACCGGCTCGATCTCCACCGCCTCGCCATTCACGCTGAGCACCTTGCCGCGATACTCGATGACATCACCTGGCAAGCCGACAATCCGCTTGATGAAATCCTTGCTCGGATCCTCCGGATAACGGAAGACGACCACATCGCCCCGCTCTGGCAACCCCAGCGGAATGACCTCGGTGTGGAACACCGGCAACCGAAGGCCGTAGCTGAATTTGTTCACCAGGATGAAATCGCCGATATGCAGTGTCGGGATCATCGACCCGGAGGGAATGCGAAACGGTTCGGCGATAAACGAGCGCAGCACCAGCACGATGAGAATCACCGGAAAGAATGATCGGGAAATCTCGATCGGGCCCGACGGCTTGGTGCCCGGACCGCGAGATCGGGCCCACAGCAGCACATCCAGCAGATAAATGGCGCCGGTGACGGCGGCGAGAATCAGCAAGATCGCTGCAAAGTCGAGGTGCACGTCGTCCGCAAACATAGTCGGTAGTTAATCCCCGTCCGTACTGAGCATGGTCAGGAAGGCTTCCTGCGGAATTTCGATCTTGCCGAACTGTTTCATGCGTTTCTTCCCGGCTTTCTGTTTTTCCAGCAGCTTTCGCTTACGCGATACGTCACCGCCGTAGCATTTGGCTGTCACGTTTTTGCGTAGCGCCTTCACCGTGGATCGGGCCAGAACCCGCGACCCGATCGCCGCCTGAATGGCAACATCGAACATTTGTCGCGGGATGATATCGGCTAGCCGCTCGGCATAGTCGCGCCCCCGACCGTAGGCCATGTCGCGATGCACGATGCTCGACAAGGCATCGACGCGATCGCCGTTGATCAACACATCCAGCCGGACCAGCGCCGCGGGCTCGAACCGTTCGAACTCGTACTCGAACGATGCATAGCCCCGTGAGACGGACTTCAGGCGATCGAAGAAATCCACCACGACCTCCGCCATGGGTAGCTCGAAGGCCATCGTGACCTGACGACCGTGATAGGTCAGCCGCTTCTGCACGCCACGCTTTTCGATACAAAGTTGCATCACCGCGCCGATGAACTCCTGTGGCAGCAGGATGCGTGCATGGATGACGGGCTCTTCGATCCGGTCGATCTCGCCCGAATCGGGCAGATCCGCAGGGTTGTCGACCTCGAGAACATCGCCGTCGAGCATCACCACCTGGTACACGACCGTTGGCGCCGTGGTGATGAGGTCGATGTCGTATTCCCGCTCCAGGCGTTCCTGCACGATCTCCATGTGCAGCATGCCGAGGAAACCGCAGCGGAAGCCGAAGCCCAGCGCGCCTGAGTTCTCGGGTTCGAACTGCAGGGCGGCATCGTTGAGACTCAGCTTTTCCAGCGCCTCGCGCATGTCCTCGAAATCGTCGGAACTGATCGGGAACAGTCCGGCGAACACCCGCGGCTGCATCCGCTTGAATCCGGGCAGACGGGCTGCACAAGGGCGTACGGCCAAGGTGAGCGTGTCGCCCACTGGTGCACCGTGAATGTCCTTGATCCCCGCGACCAGGTACCCCACCTCGCCGCATTCCAGCCGCGCCCGCTCGGTTCGCTTGGGCGAGAACGTCCCCACCGCATCGACCTGAAAATCGCGGCCTGTGGAAAGGACGCGGATCTTGTCGCCTTTACCAACGCTGCCGTTGACGACGCGGATCAACGAGACCACACCCAGGTAATTGTCGAACCAGGAATCCACGATCAGCGCCTGGAGTTCCGCGTCCGCGTCGCCTGCCGGCGGCGGCACGCGCCTGACCAGGGCATTGAGCGCTTCGCGGATGCCGATGCCAGATTTGGCGCTGGTCCGGATCGCGTCGCGGGCCTCCAGACCGATGACGTCTTCGATCTCGGCAGCGACTCGCTCGGGCTCGGCCGCGGGCAGGTCAATCTTGTTGAGGACGGGCACGATCTCAAGGTCCTGCTCGATCGCCGTGTAGGTGTTGGCGACCGTTTGGGCTTCCACGCCCTGAGAAGCATCGACGACCAGCAATGCGCCTTCACAGGCTGCGAGCGAACGCGAGACTTCATAAGAGAAGTCAACGTGGCCGGGCGTATCGATGAAATTCAGCTGGTAGGTTTCACCATCGTCGGCCTCGAAATCGAGCCGGACGGCCTGGGCTTTGATGGTGATGCCGCGTTCGCGCTCGATGTCCATCGAGTCAAGCACCTGCGCCGCCATCTCGCGCTCGGTAAGACCGCCACAATGCTGGATGAAGCGGTCCGCCAGCGTGGATTTTCCGTGATCGATATGGGCGATGATCGAGAAATTGCGGATACGGGACTGCATGAGGGCCTGTTAACTACGAAACCGCGCCATGGCGTGCGCACAAAGCGCGCGAGTATACCGGCTACGGTGTCGCCGCGGCCGGGGAATTGCCCCCGCGCAACCAGCGACGGACGGCGTCGACATCCAGCCGGTGCCGGCACAGCTCCTGACCAGACGATGTGGTCAGAACGGGAACATCCCTGCCGTATCGCTCGGCCCACTCGGCGTGGTCGTCGACGTTCCGACGTTCGACGGTGACCCCGGAGCCGAAGTACTGGTCCAGTGCGTCATCCATCTCGCAACAAAGCGAACAGTGTTCGCGACTGTATTGAACGAGCAGCGCCACCGTCAGCCGGGCACATCCAGCGCCAGGAACAATGAGGAACCACGGCGTTGGATCAACAGCGGAACCGAATCAGAGCCGCGAGCCGCTTGCAGCGCGCTCCGAAAATCGCGGCCATCGGCCACCGGCTGCTGTCCGACAGAGACGATGACGTCGCCTGGCATCAGACCGGCGATTCCCGACGCGCTGCCCGGCCGCACCTCCGTCACCAGTACGCCGCCCTGCTCAACGCCGAGTTGTGCACGCTGACCACGGGTTAGCTCGGTGATGCCGATGCCCAGTTCAAAGGCCGCCGGACGCGCGCGCTGATCGGGCTCCGGCGGGCTTAGGCTGGCGCGTTCATCGGTCTCCAGCGCGCCAATGCGCACGGAGATCTTCATCCGCTCGCCATCGCGCAGCACACGCAGCGGGATGCGGTCACCGGGTTCGGCTCGTCCAACCATGTGCGGCAACGAACGGGAGGTGCCGACATCGCGGTCACCAAACTGCAGAATCACGTCACCAACCTGCAATCCCGCCTCGGCGGCCGGGCTGTTCGGCACGACACGCGACACCAGGGCACCCTCCGGACGGCGCATGCCGAAGGAACGCGCCAACGCCCGATCCACCTCTTGCACGACAACGCCCAACCAGCCGCGCACGACAATGCCGGTCTGCCGAAGCTGGTTCGCCACGCGCATCGCGTCGTCCACCGGAATCGCGAAGGAAACGCCCTGATAGCCGCCGGAATCAGAATAGATCTGGGAATTCACTCCAACGACTTCGCCGTCCAGGTTGAATAGCGGACCGCCGCTGTTTCCAGGGTTGATCGCCACATCCGTCTGGATGAAGGGCACATATTGCTCGGTCGCAAGACTGCGGTTCTTGGCGGAGACGATCCCGGCCGTCACCGAATAGTCGAATCCGAATGGCGACCCGATTGCCAGCACCCATTCGCCGACCTTGAGATCGTCGGCCGAGCCAATGTCTGCGGTCGGTAGTCCCGTGGCCTCGATCTTGATCAACGCGAGGTCGCTGCGCTGATCGGTGCCGACTAGACGGGCCACCATCTGACGCCGATCAGACAGACGCACAACGATCTCATCGGCACCGGCGACCACGTGATAGTTGGTCAGGATGAACCCGTCTTTAGAGATGATGAACCCGGAGCCCAGGGACTGCGCACCCGGCTGGGGTGCCTGATCCTGGCCGGGGTTGAGTCCGAAAAATCGCTCGAACCAGTCGTTCTCGGGACGGTTTTCGCCATCCACGAGGACGGCCGCCGTGCTGATATTGACGACGACGGGGCTTAAATCGCCAACCAAACCGGTGAAATCCGGCAGGCCGCGCGTGCAAGCAGCGATCAGCAGCACCGCTGGCAGCGCGACAAGCGCCCGCCAGCAACGGAATGTCTTCGGTGTCATGTCCCCGATGGTTCGGTGTCGCA
>NZ_CAXRDQ010000063.1:0-74446 GCF_964229365.1 Abyssibacter sp.
TGATGTTGTTGGCCACGCCCAGGTCGATCACCTCACCGAGACGGGAGACACCTTCGTTGTAGAGAATCTCGAACTCGGCCTGGCGGAACGGCGGCGCCATCTTGTTCTTGACGACCTTGACACGCGTCTGGTTGCCGATGACCTCGTCGCCCTTCTTCACCGAGCCGATACGGCGGATGTCCATGCGCACCGAGGAGTAGAACTTGAGGGCGTTGCCACCCGTCGTGGTCTCCGGGCTGCCGAACATCACGCCGATCTTCATGCGAATCTGGTTGATGAAGATGACCATGGTGTTGGAGCGCTTGATGTTGCCGGTGAGCTTGCGCAGCGCCTGGCTCATCAGCCGCGCCTGCAAACCCACATGCGAGTCGCCCATTTCGCCTTCGATTTCGGCCTTGGGCACCAGGGCCGCAACCGAGTCGAGTACGACGATGTCGACGGCGTTGGAACGCACCAGCATGTCGGCGATCTCCAGCGCCTGCTCGCCGGTATCCGGCTGGCTGACCAGCAGATCATCGACGTTGACGCCGAGCTTGCCGGCGTACTGCGGGTCCAGCGCGTGCTCGGCGTCGATGAAGGCAGCGGTGCCGCCAGCCTTCTGGCTTTCCGCCACGCAATGCAGCGTCAGCGTCGTCTTGCCGGAGGATTCGGGACCATAGATCTCGATAACCCGACCACGCGGCAAGCCGCCGATGCCCAGGGCGACATCCAGCGTCAGCGATCCGGTGGACACGGCATCGATATCACGCGCCGCGCCGGCATCGCCCATGCGCATGACCGAGCCCTTGCCGAATTGGCGTTCGATCTGACCCAGCGCCGCGGCGAGGGCCTTTTTGCGATTCTCATCCATACTGTTTATTCCGTCAGTAGTTGGCTCATTGTGCCATAGATCGTGTACGCGCGATGCAACCGTCAATTGCATGCAACACACTCTGTTCACGGACCGCACGACGGTCTCCATCGAATACACGAGATTCGGCGACCGAACCGGACAAATCCGCCCAGGCGAACCAGACCAGGCCCACCGGCTTGTCGGCCGAACCGCCACCTGGTCCGGCGACCCCGGAGATCGCCACCGCCAGGTCGGCCGCCAGGCGCATCCGCGCATTCACCGCCAGCGCCTGCACGACTGGCTCGCTGACGGCGCCATGCTGGTCCAGAACGGCGGGGGGAACGCCCAGCAAATCCCGCTTGGCCGCATTGGAATAACAGACAATGCCGCCGTTGAACCACGCGGAACTACCAGCACGGTCGGTTAACGCCTTGGCGACCCAGCCGCCGGTGCAGGACTCGGCCGTCGCCAGGCGGGCATCGCGCTCGAGCAGCTGCTGCGCCAGTGTGGCGACGCGTTCGGCGAGAACGGTATTTTCCAGCATCAGGACGCGGCGATGTCGCGGTGGTGAACAACAAGCCCTAGCATATCGCGTTTGCCGCCCTAGCCAGACCCGCCGTGACGAAGTCCAACACCGCCCATACGCCGATGATGCAGCAGTATCTCGGTCTCAAGGCGCAACACCCCGATCTGCTGCTCTTCTACCGGATGGGGGATTTCTACGAGTTGTTTTTTGACGACGCGCGGCGCGCGGCTGAGCTGCTGGACATCACCCTGACCAACCGCGGTCAGTCCGCGGGCCAGTCGATTCCCATGGCCGGCGTTCCGCATCATTCGGTGGAGCAGTATCTGGCGCGGCTGGTGCGCCTGGGCGAGTCGGTGGCGATCTGCGAACAGATTGGCGATCCGGCCACCAGCAAGGGACCGGTCGAGCGCAAGGTCATGCGGGTGGTGACACCCGGCACGCTCACGGACGATGCCTTGCTCGATGCGCGTCAGGAGAGCCTGCTGGCGTCGATCTGCCAGGTCGGCAACACCTGGGGCCTGGCCCGGCTGGAGTTGTCCACCGGACGTTTTGTGGTCAGCGAACTGTCCACGACCGAGGCGCTGCAAGCGGAGTTGGCGCGGCTAGGGCCGGCAGAGCTGCTCATACCCGAGGGCGCGCCGGTTACCATCGATGCCGCCTGCCGCGAGCGGCCGCCCTGGCACTTCGATCCGGAATCGGCGCGGTTGCGCGTCTGCGCCGCGTTCGAGGTCAAGGACCTGACCGGCTTCGGCTGCGACGACTGTCCGGTGGCCATCGCCGCGGCCGGGGCGCTGCTGGACTATGTCGCGGAAACACAGCGCGACGCGAAACCGCTGCTGTCGACGCTGTCGCGGGAGGAATCCTCCGACGCATTGGTGATGGACAGCGTGACGCGCCGCAACCTGGAGATCGACCAATCGCTGTCGGGCGATGCCAAGCATTGTCTCGTCGGCCTGCTCGACCGCTGCCAGACCGCCATGGGCAGCCGTGAGATCCGCCGGTGGCTGGGCCGCCCGCTACGCCATCGCGACCTGCTGCGCAATCGCCATGCTGCGATTGCCGAATTCATGCGCGCCGACGCGCCCGGCGTGGCCGCCGATACCGTGCGTGACCATTTGCGACAGGTTGCTGATGTCGAGCGGATTCTCGGCCGCATCGCGCTGCGTTCGGCCCGTCCGCGAGACCTCACCGGCCTTGCCGCGACCCTGGTCGTGCTGCCGGAGATCGCCGCCGCCCTGACCGCCTGCGACGCCCCGCTAACGGCCGAGTACCGCCGGGCACTGGGCGAGCACACCGTGCTGTGCGACATCCTCCAGCAGGCGGTCATCGACGAGCCACCGCTACTCATCCGCGACGGCGGAGTCATCAAGCCCGGTTTCGACGCCCGACTGGATGAGCTGCGCAATCTGTCCAGCAACGCTGATGGGTATCTGCGCGATCTGGAAGCCCGCGAACGCAAGCGCCTGGGGGCTGACCGGCTCAAGGTCGGTTACAACCGGGTGCACGGGTACTTCATCGAATTGCCCCGCTCCCAGTCCGCGGCGGCACCGGATGACTACAGCCGCCGGCAGACGCTCAAGAACGCCGAGCGCTTCATCACCCCGGAACTCAAACAGTTCGAGGACACCGTGCTCTCGGCCCGCGAGCGCGCCCTGGCACGGGAAAAGCAGATCTACGCTGACCTGCTGGACCGGATCGCCGAGGACATGACCGCGCTGTCACAGGCCGCCCAGGCAGTGTCGAAACTCGATGCCCTGCTCTGCCTGGCCGAGCGTGCCAATGCGCTGGGTTTTGTCGCCCCGGAACTGGTGGACGAACCGGGCATTCAGGTCCGCGCCGGCCGCCATCCGGTGGTCGAACAAACGACCCGCGAACCCTTTGTTGCCAATGATCTGCTGCTGGATGATACCCGCCGCCTTGCGGTCATCACCGGACCGAACATGGGTGGAAAATCAACATTCATGCGGCAGGCCGCACTGATCGTGCTGCTCGCGCACACGGGCAGCTACGTACCCGCCGAGGCGGCGCGTATCGGCCCCATCGATCGCATTTTCACCCGCATCGGCGCGGCCGACGACCTGGCCGGCGGCCGTTCGACCTTCATGGTGGAAATGCAGGAAACCGCCAATATCCTCAACAACGCGACCCGCGACAGCCTGGTGCTGATGGATGAGATCGGCCGCGGCACCAGCACCTATGATGGCTTGTCGCTAGCGCGAGCTGCTGCGGAATCGCTGGCCACGGACATCGGCAGCTTCACGCTGTTCGCCACCCACTACTTCGAGCTTACGGAGCTGGCCGAACAATGGCCGGCGACGGTGAACCTGCATCTCGACGCCACGGAACATCGCGGCCGGCTGGTCTTCCTGCATCGCGTGAAGGCCGGGCCCGCCAACCAGAGCTACGGACTGCAGGTGGCCTCCCTGGCCGGCGTGCCCAAGGCCGTGGTCAAGGCAGCGCAGCGGTATCTGCGGCAGCTGGAAGCCGAGCACCAGCGTCAGGGTGGCCCACAGATCGGATTGTTCACGCCCGCATCGGCGGACGCGCCGGAGTCTCCTGCCGGACCGCCTGCCGACTCAGCCTTGCTCGAAGCACTGGATGGGCTGGACCCGGATGCCCTGTCGCCGCGCGAGGCATTGGATGCACTCTACCGCCTCAAGGCGCTGCCGGACGCTCCGGGCTGACCAGCCAAGCGGGCTCAGGACACGCCGGCCAGCGTCAGGACCAGCCTAACGATTCCGATCAGCACCAGCACGAACAGCGCCGTCGCGCCAAGCCCGAGAATAACGAAATGAGACGGTTTGCCTCGGGTGAAGTCCCGCTGCCGGGCCTTCGAACTTTGCACCCCGAAAAACGCCGCGAGCACACTGGTCAGGGTTTGCCAGAACGTCGGCGGCTCAGGATTGTGCTGCGGATCAGGCGTCGTCATCAGGCGTCGTAGTCCGTCAGAATCTCATTGGTCACACGCGCATCGGCAGCGCCCTTGGCCTGAATATCGTCGGCAATCAGCTTCTCGACCTTCTTGCCAATCAGCGGCACCGAGCAGTTGACGTCCCAGTTGATTTCGTTGACACAACCGCCGCCTTGATCCACCAGGCGCATCTGACCGATCGCCTTGACCGGCGCACCCTGAACATCAATCGATAGCGTGCCCTGCTTGGCACCCAGGTTCCAACGGTCTTCCTCCACCAGCGTGGTCGTGTCGCCGACCACCTTCTTGGCAAAACCAGGCACCGGAACGCTTAACGGGAATGTCAGCTTCATTCGAATCAGAAATGTATCGGCCGAGGTGGACTGATCCAGCACCTCGAAGGCCAGCGCTTCGAGCAGCTGGAATTTACGTTCGAAATAAGCCGCGTCGCCGAACATCTTGATCACGGCATCCGATGATTTGTTGTATTCAAGTCGTTGTTGAAACTTCATGAGATCTCCCTGGGTGTTCTCTTATTCAATACGTTGGCCGATCAGCGCATGCGGCGCGGTCAGTCTTCGACGGACAGGGCCTCGAGCAGCATCTCGCGCGGGTCCCACTCCACATCCAGAACCGTCTGCGCGATAAAGGCGCCCGCCATGCGCCGGTGCAAAAACACGATCTCGCGCGGCGGGATGCGAAAGTACCGCGAAAGTGCAGCGCGCGACATCAGGTTGGTCACGCGGCGCGGCAAATCGGTCTTGCCGAAACGGTAGCCCCGCTCACCCACGAGCTCAGCAGGCGGCCCGTTATCAGTTCCGATCATGAAGGGCTCGACGATGGTGTGGCACAGGTGGACAAACGCGTCGAGCGTGTCCGGCGGAAACCCGCTGCTCATCAGACCGATGGATTCCGCGCCAGCGATCACCCGCCCGCTATCGCTGCCCACGGCGCCGGCGACAATGTCCTGATACCCGGCAACAAAAGCCGCCGAAAAGTGCCGCGTGGCGCCGAAATCCAGCAGCACTAGCTGCGGCGGGCCGTCATCGTGAAAACGAACGCGGTAGTTCCCGAAATGCGGGTCCGTCTGCACCATTTTCCAGTCGAAAAACTCATTCAAAAACAGCCAGATGAACGACTGACCCAGCCGAGAACGCTGCGCATGCGGCAGGGATAGCACGCGCTGCGACCGCAGCGGTTCTCCCTGCTCGTAGGTCATGGTGAGAACGCCGGGTCCGGAGTATTCGGGCAGAACGGTCGGTACCGCGAATCGAGGATCGCCGGCGAGACGATCGGCAAAGGTTTGGGTGGCGCGGGCCTCGTGTTCGTAGTCGACCTCGCGGCGCAACATGTCGCGCACCTCGGCGATCACCGGGTCCATGGATAGTTCGCGCGGCACCATCTTGGACAGCCAGAGCAGGCGCACAATGGTTTTCACGTCGCTGTCGATGGCATCGGCGACGCCGGGATACTGAATCTTGACGACCAGTTCGAGCCCATCGGACTTGCGGCGGGCTCGATGGGCCTGCCCCAGTGATGCGGCGGCTATCGGCCGCTCGTCGATCTCTAGTTCGGCACGCCGCGCCGCAGAGAGCTGCTGCTCGACAACCGGACGCACAAAAGACCAGTCCACCGGCGCGGTGTCGTCCTGAAGGCTGGAGAGTACGTCCACCGCTTCAGGCGGCAGAAAGTACTGACCGTAGAGCGACAACATCTGCCCGGCCTTCATCACCGAGCCCTTCAATTGACCGAGCTGGTCAGCCAACACCTGGGCTTGCTGCTGGTAGAAAGCCCGGTTGCGTTCATCCCTGTCGTCGTCCGAGCGGAACAGATTTCCGACCGTATGAGCGGCAAACTGGGCACCGGCGGATAGCCCCATTCGCGTCATCGCCCAGTTGCGGTCACGCGGCCGGGTCTTGAGTCGCCTTATGCTAGGCTTGCCGCCGTTTTTACTCATCCGAATCCTTGGTGGCGTCGCGGAAATCGACTGCGCGCAGAGTGGAGATTGCGCAGCGTTTCGGGGTTGCACAACCGCCTTGAGCGGCTACACCGTAACAAAGCCGCAGAGCCTGCCTCGCATCGGGTGGTCGAACTGTATCGATCCCCCGGTTGCCGACGACCGCGCCGACCAACAATTTAGAATCACGCGGCATCCTCGGAGATCAAAGGCTCAATGCAACTCAAAGATATTCTACTGGCAGAGGACTATCGGGACACTGCTGTGGCTCGCATCACCGGTGTGGTTGAACAGCAGATTGCCCGCCGAAAGGGGCTGTCCGGTGCCGGACTGCGCACCGCGCTGAAAATGGCCAAGTCGAACCGACCCGACATGCTGCCAACCGTGATCAACCGATTGCTACCCCATTTTTGCGAGGCGCTGGAGCCATACTTCCAGCAATTCCAGGCCAGCGATGAGACCGACTTTCAGCACTTTGTCATGCAACGGGAATCCGAGCTGACCGAAGCGATGCTGTCGGTCACCGATGGCCGCGCCGAGCAGACCCAGAACAAGACATTCAAACGGATGTACAAGCAACTGCGCGGCACCGCCGGCGACGAATTGAGCGCCGCGCTGCCGGACATCGCCGCGCTGGTTCAAGCCCGGTTGCCAGCCTGAGCCACGATCAGCCTGTCTTGTAATCGCTAGGCTGTGCTTCGACCACGGTGTTGCCGCCGCTCTCACGCGCCCGGGCCAAGGCGACGTCAGCGGCCTTGATCAGATTCTCGGGATCCAGTCGATCATTCGGCCCCGCGTGGGCCGTGCCCATGCTCATGGTCAACATCATCGGGCCGGTTGGCGTGTCCATCGGTTGCGCGCTGATGTTCAGTAGCATGCGATCGGCCACGTCAATCACGGCATGCGCCGGACAGGACGGCAGCATGACCAAGAACTCGTTGCCACCGAACTTGCCCAGCGCATCGTAGGGCCGGACCGCAGTGGTCAGCCGGTCGGCTGCCGTCTTCAGCATCGAATCGGTTTGCTCGTCGGGCTCCTGCGTACCGAGATCGATTTGATCCAGGCTGGCGATCAGCAGTCCGGTGCCGATCACCTGACGTTCAGCACGCTGTAGTTCGCGGGCCATCAGTTCGACCATGGCATGCCGGTTCCACAACCGGGTCAGGTGATCCTTCAGTGCCTGATGACGCGCCATGTACAGCTCTTCAAGCAGCCGCTCCTGACCGCGGTAGAGCTGCTGCACACGCAATTCGGTCTCGACCCAGGCCGCGTAATCGCGCAGCCGGTCATGATCGTACTTGCCGCGCTTGTTCTGGGCCTCGTCAAACAGCACCAGCGCGCCAACAAGATTGCGCTCGCTGTCAACAAGACGGATGGCCGTCAGGTAGGGCACGCTACCTTCATCGCGCTGCACCCATTGGTCCTGCGTCCGCAGCGCCTCCAGCCAGATGGGCTCATCGCCAGCATCGGAGGCCACGCGCTCGACCGGCCCGGACCCGCAATGCAGCCAACCCCCGCCCTCGTCGCGCCAGCTCACCATCACCCCACCGGCATTCAAGGCACGGCGCGCCAGGCGCGTGATGCGTTCCAGCCGCATGTCCAGCGGCTCGGTGGTGAGCGAGCCGAGGCCTTCGACGGCGGCGAATTTATGTAGTGATTCGGAATCCAGCGTACGTGTAAACACGGCATCCCCATCTGCGGACTGCAGCCTGTGCAGGTCCAAACTATGCGTCGCCCGATTGGCGCCAAAAGCCGCAGCGACTGCTCATTCGATGTGCATTGTACGCACAGGATGACCATCAATCGCCAGCAGGTCAGAGCTACCGAAACACCCGTGGTGCATGGTTGGGCTGGAAATCCGCCGGCTCGTAGTCGCCCTCGTTGAATATCACGCCCCGCGCCTCGTTCAACAGGCGATTGGCGTACCACGCATTACGGGTGAAATCGTAGTGGACGATCGGCGCCGAGACCGCGATCTGAGCGTTCCAGTCGAAGTACAGGTGACCTTCCTGCAGTTGCCAGAGGTTGCCGGCACGGTCATAGACATCGACCATCAGAATGGTCCAGGAATCTTCATCGACATAGAACACGCGCTTGCCAATCTTGTGGCGCGCCGGTGCTCGCTCCGTGGCCTCAACAACCCAGACGCGGTGCCATTCGTAGCGCGCCTTGGACTGGTCGAGATGGCCCGGGCCGAGCAGCTGATCATAGTCCAGAGCCGCGTCGTTGATGTCGTAGCTGTTGTAGGGCACCAGCATCTCGCGGCGGCCACGCAGCTTCCACACATAGCGATTGAAGCCGCCGTTGTACATATCGATCTGATCGACAAAGCTAAGCCCTTCCGAGCCCGGTCGCGGAAAGTCGTAACCCACGGGCGGAATGCGCCGGACACGACCAATATTGCCCGCCGACACCCAGATCCGCCGCTTGTCCTTGGTCTGGTCGGCGGTCTCGTGAACAATCGCCAGCGCCCGACCGACGACGGGAACGTTGTCCACCGACCCCACGTAGTACAGCAGCATATTGCGCTCGGCGACCTCACCCACGCGCTCCGGATTGCCATAGATGAACAGCACATGCTCTCGGCGCGAGGCCTGGAGGCGGTCGCCATCGGAGAACGTCACGGTCTCGTCGGTGTACAGGTCCTGCGTGCGGCCGCGGTATCGCACGCGGTGATTCCACATCACTTCCGCACCGGTCTTCGGTTCCGGGAACGGCACACCGAGATCGGCGCCGGTCAGCGAGTCGGATTCCAGCAGGCGTGCGGTCTTCCGGTTTGACTGCGAGGCCTGGCGAATCGCATCGGGGTACACGACGGGCCGATGACTCGGGTAAATCCGCATTTCGTAGTCGTTGAAGCGGCGCAGCATCTCCTGGTGGCCTTCGGACAGCGCATCACCAAGCTCGGTGTAGTTGGTCGACCGCAGGGTTCGCACCGGCGATTCATTGCGGTACGGATTCACCGGACGCCCGTCGCGGGTCTGCAGGCCTGCCTGACCGGCATCCAGCCCGCCGGTCCATGGCGGAATGCGACCGTCGGCGGTCCCGGCGCGTAGCGCGCCCACATCCGTGAGGCGGGGCAGGTCCGGGTCGACGCCAGCCAGGCCTGGGCGTTCGGCCCGACGTGTCGGAGCATCACCGAAGCGGCTTTGCACCTCGCCGCGTTCCCGGCTGGCCACCAGTTGCCGCGTCGCTTCCAGAGCCTGCTCGCGCGCCTCGCCGGACTCCAGGAACGCGATCCACTGCTCCGATGCCCTGCGCACCCGCCCCGAACGTGCAGCCTGGCGGAAGGCACGTAGCGCGCCTTCGACATCCGCCTGCTGATACCGCGTGAGGCCCAGCGCCACCAATGTCTGGTCACTGGGGATGTCGTCGGCCTGGGCCAACGCCCGGCTCAGCGATTGCTCGGCTTCGGCCCATCGGGCCTGCTCCATTTGCAGACGCCCGAGCTGCAGCCAGCTCTTGCTGCTCGGTGCCACCGCATTGAGACGATTCAGCGCGTCGATGGCCTGATCGGTTTCACGCGCGCCGCTCCAGGCATCGGCCAGCATGCCCAGGCTAGCCGGGTCGGCAGGCAATTCATCGCGTGACAACCACTGCTTGAGCAGGGCGCCGGCTTCGTAGGGCGCGCCGGCTTTCATGAACAAGCTGGCCAGCTGACGTCGCTCCGCGGGCTCGGTGAGCATGCCCTGGCGATGCGCCAGCTCCATCACGGCTGCGGCGCGGTCGAAATCCTTGCGCTGCACATGCAGCGCCGCGAGCTGTAGCCAGCCCTGGCGGTCACTGGGATCGCTGCGCACCAGCCGCTCGACAATGGGTGCCGCCTGATCGTAACGGCGCAGCGGCAGCAACACGGCCGCGTAAACCTGCAGCATCTCCCGCGACGGTGAGTCGCTGCCGGCGACGGCCCGTTCGATAAACGGCAGCGCCTGCCGGTGCTGGCCCATTTGCGCATAGGCGGCGGCCACCGTGAGCAGCAACTGCGGATCGGCGTTGGCGTCGTTGCGTATGGTCGGCGCCAGCGTCGCGATCACCTGCTGGTACTCACCCGAATTCTGGTAGAGCTGCCCCAGGGTCTGGCGCATCTGTGATTGCACCACGCCGGACAGTGCGTTCTGATCCAGCGCCTGCTTCAGATATTCGGCCGCCTGTTTGGCATCACCGGCCCTGGCGGAGCGCGCGGCAAGGTCGCGTAGCGTTAGCGCCAGCGCGTAGGGGTCGTTCTCCACCGATCGGATCAGCGCCTCGTCGTTCTTGGGCCGTTCGGTCTTGGGCACTTCGTCCAGTACGCGCACCTCGCTCTCGTACTGCGCTGCCGCCGCCAGACCGGGCCAGATGAACACAGCGATGATCCACAGGTGCCTGATCATGTCAGCGCCAGTTGTACTGGTAGTCCTCAAGCCGGAAGTACACCTTCTGCTTCACCTCTCGCGGCTTGGAGGTCGACTCGTACAGCCAGTTCGCCACGCTCTCCACCGTCGCGGCCTCGAACACGCCCTTGGGTTCGGCGTCGATCACGCGCACGTTCTCCACGGTGCCCCGCGTGTTCACGACAAAGAGCACCTCGACCCAGCCTTCGATCCCCTGGCGGTACGCATATTCCGGAATCTGAGGGCGGGCGGTCGATATGGGTACCAGACGCTCGCCCTTGAAACCGCGACCCGAGCCAAACCCGCCGGCACCGGAACCGCTACCACGCCCTCCAAATCCCCCGAAGGACTCACCAAAACCCGAGGAACCACCGAAATTCACCGGCACGTCCAAGGCTGGCAGATTCATCTCCAGACCCGGCTGGTTGTCTGCGGTCAGATTCATGGTCGTCGGCAAATCAATGGCCGACATCGACGGTGGCGACGACGGCGGCGCGGCCGCCTCCAGCAACTCGGTGGGCTCCGGCTCCGGCTGCTCCTGCTCTTCCGGCGGCTTGACGATTTCGACCCGGCGATCAGGCTCCGGCGGCTTGATCGGCGCGTCGGGCGGCGCAGTCAGCCATTGCATGAACCAGAACAGGCCGATGGCGATCAATGCAGCCAGCGCGGGCAGACCCAGAAATCGCATCAGGACGTCCGCATCAGTGGAAGCGCAGCGAGTCGGCGAATTCGTGGGTGCGCTTGTCCGCCAGCCGGGTCAGCCGATTGGCGAAGAACAGACCGGACAGCGCGACGACCATCCCGGCCATGGTTGGCAAGGTTGCGCGCGACACACCTCCGGCCATGCCCCGTGCATCCCCGGTACCGCGCAAGGACATCACCTCGAACACCTCGATCATCCCGGTGACGGTTCCGAGCAATCCGAGTAGCGGGCACAAGGCGATCAACGACTTGATCAGCGGCAGACTGCGGTCCAGCAGGTCCCGCGCCTCGGACACCATCGCCGCGCGGATGCGCCGTGCCTGCCAGCTGTTGCGCTCGGCGCGGGCCCGCCATTCTTCGCGAAACGCCTGCAGCACCCGGCCATGCCGCATCGCCAGATACCAGAACCGTTCCAGAATCAGCGTCCATAGGAACACCGTCAGCGGCAGCAGCGCCCACAGCACCGGGCCGCCAGCATCCAGGAAGCCACGAATCGGCGCCCAGGTTTCCTGCAACCAGGCCAGCAGTTCAGTCACGCTTGCCGGACTCCATGCGGCGCGCGATCAGGCCCGCCGCCTGCTCATCAAGTATGCGGACCAGCGACCGCGACCTCGCCGACAGCAGCGAATGCAGAAACAGCAGCGGAATCGCCACCACCAGGCCCAGCACCGTGGTGACCAGCGCCTGCGAAATGCCATCGGCCATCAATTTGGGATCACCGGTTCCGAACAGCGTGATCGCCTGAAAGGTCGCGATCATGCCGGTGACCGTACCCAGCAGGCCGAGCAACGGCGCGACGCCGGCGAGTAGCTTGACCACGCTTTGCCCCCGCTCCAGCTTGGGCGTTTCGCGGATGACGCCTTCGTCGAGCTTGAGTTCCAGCGATTCCAGATCGCTTTCGCCAGCACTGAAGGATTCGTCCAGCAAGCCGAGCAGGCGACCCAGCGGGTTGTCGTCGCGCGGTTGGTTCAGGCTACGCAACTGGGCGCGCATGCGGCGACCGACGCGCAACAGATAAATCGACTGCCCCAGCGCCAGCAGCAGGCCGATGATGCCCAACGCGATAATGATGTAGCCCACGACGCTGCCCTGCTGAATGCGCTCGGCCACGCTGGGCTTGTCGGTGAGTAGCGCCAGCAGGTTGCCGCGGGTCGGATCGACCAGCATCGTCACCGGCCCAGCGTCGGCGGAGGTGAACCGCTCGGCATCGGACTGCGCCGACCCGCCAGGCTGCCGTGGCAAAGCCTGCAACCGCTGCGCCTCTGGCAGGTAGTCCAGATAGGTATCACCGGTCACCGCGGTGAAAATCCCCACCCGACTCACGGCAGCAGCTGCTGCCTGGCCATCCGAATCGACGATATCCGCCGGGAAGGTGGACACGCGACTGGCTTCGACCATCTCCTGCTGGAGGATGAACCAGAACTGCTCGAGCTGACTTAGCGTGATACGCCGATCGCCATCAGCCAGCGCATTGAGCTCATCAACCCGATCGGGAAACTGGGCGCTGGTCAGCGCATCGCGCACGATGGCGCGGGTGTCACCGGCTGCGGTACGGATGGTCCCGAACAGCTGCTCCAGTTCGCCGGTCTGCTCCTTGATCTCGGCCTTCAGGCCGGCGATTTCTTTCGCGGTTTTCTCGAAATCGGCCTTCTGGGCATCCACCCGCCGCTTGACCGCTGCCAGCTCGCGTTGTGCCTCGCGCAGCAGTTCATCCTGGCGATTGCGTTCGCGCAGGAAGCGGTCCTCTCGCTCGGCGTTGATTTGTGCGGACTGCTGCTGACTCTTACGGACGTCGTTGAGCAGGTCGTCCAGCGCATCGGCCCGCGCAAGCAGCGGCAGCAACAGGCCAGCCATCAGCATCCAATGCTTCATGAGCGCTCCTCGGCTTCGGTTGGGGCCGGCACCGGCAATCGCAGCAGCTCAGGGGCGGCCACTTCGCGGGCGATGCGGATGCCCTGGCGAATCATTGACCGATGTGTGGCCGGCAGCTCGGTCCACTCACCGGCAATGTCGTCCCACATCGCGGCCGTGCCACCGTCCAGACTCAGGAAATAAAGCGCGACCCGGCCCAGCCTGAGGGTGTCGACGACCACCCTCCGGCCACCGAGCTCCAGTTCCGTGCGTTCGCTGGCGAGCCCGCGGCCGTAATCCAGCTCGATCTGGTAGGCCTCGACCACGCGGCGGTACTTTTCCGACACCGCCGTCTCGGCATCGCCCAGAGCCTGCTTTAGCGAGGTAAGGCGTTGCTCGCGTTCATTCGCGAGAAAGGGCAGATCGGCGGCCACAAAACGCTCCAGGGCATCGACCATGCGCAGCATTAGCGGCATCAGGTCGTCCTCGCTCAGCGGGACCTCGGCCAGTTCCTCGCGGAGCCGCTCGACATCCTGCTGCTGGATACGCTGCAATTCGGCCAGTTGCTCGCCATACACGTCCAGCTGCTGCCGCTCCCAGATAGCCTGGCGGTAGGCCTCGAGTTTGCGGCGGGTTTCGTCATCCAGCCGGTCGATGCGCGACTGCGAGCGACTCGCATCGTGAGTGGTCCGTTCGCTGGTGTCGATCGCCTGATCGAGCCGGTCCTGGGCGAGCACGGGCATCACGGCCAACGCCAATACGATTGATAATCCACGCCTCATCCGGCGGTCTCCAAAGTCTGTTCTAGCCATTCGATACAGGTCGTCATGGTTTCCTCGGTTCGTTGATCGCCGATCACCCAATGTCCGCGATCCGCATCGATGCGCAGGGTCGCCTGCGGATAAAGCGCCGCGACCTTGCGCACGACATCCGGCGGGGTCAGCCAGTCGTCTTCGCAGCCCAAGATGAACACCGGGCAGCGCACCCGCGTCGGATCCAGCCGGGCAGCCTGGCGTCGATCCACAGGCCAGCAGGCGATCTCGAACAAGGCGCGGCCGGACTCCATGCCCAGCGTCGGGTAAAGGGCATCCATGGTTTCGACCGGCAGGCCGGTGAATGCGAATCGCCTTGCCTGTTCGGCAGTCATCGCATGTCCTTGGTTCCAGAAATTCCAGCGCAGTAGCCGCCGCCAGAACACCCTCAATGTGCGTGCGTTGATGGCCAGCACGCCAGCCGGCGCTGCGGGTGTGAGCAATATCAGCGCCTGCACATCTATGCGAGCAGCGAGCAACTGCGCGATCACGCCGCCCATGCTGTGCCCCAACACGATCGGCGGCTGCGGCAGGTTCAGCTGATGAATCACGCCCTGCACATAGTCCACGTAGTCGAGCAGGCTGGCCCGGCCCAGGGCGTCGCGAACATCCTCGCGCCCCGAGACCTCGTGAAACGGCAGCGTCGGCATGTGCACGCGATACCCGGCTTCACGCAAGGGCGCGGCGACCGGCTCCAAGTGCTCGGACCGGCACCACATGCCGTGTATCAATATGACGTCGCGCCTCATGCCCCAGTGGCCGACGTGGCGGGTTTGTTCATGGTCTCTTCCAGCAGTCTGGCGGGTGCTGCCCGATCGTCCTGACGCCTTGGCGCGGCGATCGATGCAGACCAGACGCTACATCATCGCCGATTTTCGGGGAATGACGCAGCATCCGGCCCGCGCTGTCGATGCGGCAAAGCGCACCGGTTGCCTTGCGGGACTCCCCAAATGAACGCGAAGCCGCCACACTCGTCGCTGGAATTGCCGCCGGATAGACGGATGCGAGTGTTGGTGATTGGAGCGGGCGCCGTGGGAACCGTGCTGGCCACGCATCTGGTACGCGCGGGCCATGGCGTAAAGCTTGCCATCCGTGAAAACGAGGTGCCCAGCCTGCAGAGCCTGCGTCATCTGCGCGTTGATCGTGTGACCGGCGGCCCTCCGCTGATCGCGGACAAGCCGCACCTGACTACGGGTATCGATCTGCAGGCGGTCGACGCGGCGTTCATCTGCGTCAAGCACCCGGATCTGCGTAGCGTGCTCGATGCCTTCGGTGAGCGCATACCGGCGCATTGCGCGGTGCTGCCCTGCCAGAACGGCATGGGCGCGACCCAGCGCATCCGGCAACGGTTTCCCGCCGTGGAGCCGGTGTCGACGACGGTGATGTTCAACGCCCAGACCCTGCAACCCCTGCACGCCCGCGTGACCACCGAACCCACCGTGCTGATGCGGACAGCGAATGCCGCATTGCTGGAGCTGTTTGATGGCACCGGCCTGCGCGTGCGGCGCGTCCGCGGCGAGGGCGCGGCCTGGGGCAAGCTGCTGATCAATCTCGCCAATGCACTTTGCGCCCTCACCCACTCGACATTCCACGATGCCGTCAACAACACCGACTTGAAGACCTGCTTTCTCGCGACACTGGACGAAGCCGTCGCGGTGCTGGATGCCTCCAAAGCACCGTATCGGCTGCCGGGGTCAATGCCCTACCCGGTGTACCGACGCCTGCTCCGTCACACGCCGTCAGTTGCGTTACGCGCCTCGGCGTTTCACCGCACGGCGTCGCCGCACGCCTACCCATCGATGGTGGCTGACATGCTGGCCGGCCGGATCACCGAGGTGGATCAGCTCAACGGTGAGATCAGTCGCCTGGGCGAGTTATGCCACGTCGCTACACCCGTCAACGATCAGATCACCCGGATGGTGCAGGCACGCGAAGGCCGAACCCCGGCGGCGTTTCTATCGCCGGCCGAGCTGCGTCAGTCGTTGACCGCCGTCGGCTGACTCCAGCGCTGGGAATCGAGTTCGCGCGGCGGCGGGACGTATTCGACGCAGTTACGACCGTTCGATTTGGCGGAATAAAGCGCGGAATCGGCGACGGCCAGCGCATCAGACAAGGTCAGCCCACCACGCGGTATGAGCTGGGTACAGCCGATACTCACCGACAATTGCCGGTCCGTCGGATGCTCCAGCCGCCGATCAACCACCGCCTGCCGCACACGCTCGGCCTGCGTGCGCGCCGAACCCGGCGGCAGGTCGTACCAGATCACTGCGAACTCCTCGCCACCGACCCGACCAATCAAATCCATGGGCCGACGCGCCGCTTCCGCCCGCAGCACATGCGCGAGCTCTTTGAGCGCCGCATCACCGGCGGCGTGGCCCCAGCGGTCATTGAGGCGCTTGAAGTGATCGATATCGATCATGGCCACACCAACCGAGAGGTTGCTGCGTCGCGCAGTCGCCCAGATGCGCTCGGCATCGGCATCGAAACCGCGTCGATTGCGTAGCTGCGTCAGCGGATCTCGCACTGAACGCAACAGGTACAGACCTTCGGACAGAAAATTCCGTCGCAGCACCCATTCCTGCACGAACCCGCCGGCGAGTGAGACGGCCGCAAATGCGGTGATGTTGAACACGTCCAGCATGGTGCCGGCCGAAATGCCCAGAAACAGCATGTCACGCAGGATCAAGCCCCCCAGCACGCATAACACGCATAGCAATGCGATCGGGAACCGGCGGGCGGCGAGAATCGGGATTAACACGACCACGAGTTCGGTCAGCGGATAGGGGAACACGCTGCCTTGCAACCGGTAGATCAGCGGCAGGGTCAGCCCCGCAAAGGCCAGCGCTCCAACGGCGCTGTACGCGGCAAAATCCAACCGGCGGCCGGATTGCGAATTGGACAGCATCCAGAACGCATTGAGCAGAATCGGCGCCAGCGCCCCGCATAACAGCACCGCCTGCCAGCGCAACGCCGTGGCCGGAGGGTGCAGGACAAAGCTGCTGAGCAACTGCGCCGCGGCGATCAGAATCAACCCGGCGACACAAGCCAGACGCAGGTGGTTGACCAGATACGTCTGCAAATAGCGGCGGAACGGCTTTTCCAATGCGGGGACGAACTGCAAGTCGCCGAAACCGCGCTCCATTTGAGCGAGTAGCAGTGATTCCGGAAGCTCAGTCCGGAAGTCAGGCCCTGAGGCCGGGGTCAGCGAGTTCGGGTCAGTCATCGTTCCTTGCCGAGGTTTCGAGCCGGTTCCCCACTCACCCCTTTTCCAAGTCATCGTTGCACGGTCGCTGACGAACCGTCTAGCCTGCGCTGATGCGAATCATCCTACTCCTGAGTGCTTGCTGCCTAATCATGACCAGCCTTCCCGTATCTGGCGGTGACCGCGTGACCGGCCAAGCCTTCGCGACTCGATCCGAGGTCATCGCCCGTCACGGCATGGCGGCAACCAGCCAGCCGCTGGTCACCCAGATTGCCCTGGACGTGCTCAAGGCGGGCGGCAACGCCGTTGATGCCGCCATCGCCGCCAACGCCGCCCAGGGGCTGATGGAACCGGTCGGCAACGGCATCGGCGGCGATTTGTTCGCCATCGTTTGGGATGCCGAATCGCAGGCCTTGTACGGATTGAATGCCAGCGGCCGGTCACCACGATCACTCTCCTTGCAATGGTTCGCCGATCAAGGTTACGAGACGATACCGTCCTATGGGCCGCTGCCGGTTTCAGTGCCCGGCTGCGTCGATGGCTGGTTCGAATTGCATGCACGCTTCGGCTCGCGTCCCATGGCCGAGTTGCTGGACCCCGCCATTCGCTACGCACGCGAGGGATTCCCGGTGACCGAACTGATCGCGTATTACTGGGACCGCTCGGTGCCGCGGCTATCGCAGTTCCCCGGATTCACCAAACAGTTCACCGTGGACGGCCGCGCCCCACGCAAGGGTGAGATATGGCGAAACCCCTTTCTCGCCAACACGCTGGCGCGAATCGTCGGCGGCGGCCGCGATGCTTTCTACGAGGGTGCCGTCGCCAAGACCATCGCAGATTACGTCCAGGCACAGGGCGGTTTTCTTAGCGAGGCCGATCTGGCCGCGCACACATCCGAATGGGTGGAGCCGGTGTCCACCGACTACCGCGGTTACCGGGTGTGGGAGCTGCCGCCGAATACCCAGGGCGTCGCCGCGCTGCAAATGCTCAACATTCTCGAAGGTTTCGATCTGGCGGCTGCGGGTTTCGGCAGCCCCGACCACCTGCACTGGTTCACCGAGGCCAAGAAACTCGCCTTTGAGGATCGTGCGCGGTACTACACCGACCCTGATTTCGCCGACATTCCGCTGGAGCGTTTGCTGAGCAAGTCGTATGCGGCGGAGCAACGCGCCCGCATCGACAAGGGCAAGGCGGCCAAGGCCTACCCCGACCCGGCCAGCCTGCAGTCCGGAGACACCATCTACCTGACGGTCGCGGACGAAGCCGGCAACATGGTCTCGCTGATTCAGTCCAACTACCGCGGGATGGGCAGCGGCATGACGCCACCTGGCCTGGGGTTCATCCTCCAGAATCGGGGTGAACTGTTCGCGCTCGACCCCACGCACGCCAATCGTTTCGAGCCCGGCAAGCGGCCATTTCATACGATCATCCCGGCGTTCATCACCCATGACGGCGCGCCTTGGGTCAGCTTCGGGCTGATGGGCGGCGCAATGCAACCGCAAGGCCACGTTCAGATCGTGACCAACCTGATCGATTTCGGCATGAACCTGCAGGAAGCCGGCGACGCTCCGCGCATCTACCACGAGGGTAGCTCCAGCCCGACCGGGCCGGTGATGTCCGACGGTGGCCAGCTTTATCTGGAATCGGGCTTTGACTATTCCACCGTGCGCGCCTTGATGGGACGCGGGCATCGCATCGGTTCGGCGCGCGGGCCCTATGGCGGTTACCAGGCGATCCTGCGCGACCCCGAGTCCGGGGTTTATTTCGGCGCATCGGAATCCCGGAAGGACGGCCAAGCGGCCGGCTACTAGGCCCGCCGCCCGCAACGATGGCATTTTCATCGGCCAAGGATCCGGACCACCGCATCAGCCTGATCGACTGGCTGATGCTGTTGCTCGCCGTGGTGTCGATCGGGCTACTGGCCTACGAGACGTGGTGGGAGACCAGCGAAGCAACCCGCGAGATGATCATCGCGGCCGATGTCACGATTTGCGCCGTATTCGCCGCGGAGTTCATCTGGCGATGGCGCGCCTACGGCTTCAGTCGCCGCTTCATCATCGTGAACTGGTACGAGATCCTCGGGATGATTCCGGTTTCGCACCCGGCGATACGCGGGTTTCGCCTGTTTCGCGTCATCCGCATCATCATTCTGCTGTCCCGCTTCGGCATGGCGGCCGACCGCGCTTTCGGCGAAACCTTTACGCATAACCTGCTCAACCGGTTCCGACAGGCGATCGTGAACCTGATCGGCGGCGCGGTGACGGTTTATGTGCTCGATGAGGTTTCTGGTGTGCTCGACAAGGGCACGTACACCCGCAATGTCGCGCGCGCCCTGGAAAAGCACACGGACGATATCGAACGCGCCGTCCGTGAATCGTTGTACGCAGACCCCAGCCTTGGCCGGCTACGGCGCCTGCCATTCTTCGACGGCATCGTCTCGACCAGTACGCAGGTCACCCAGCGCGTGATCATCGAATTCCTGCAAAACGAGCACACCGACCGGTTGGTCGCGGATATCCTCAAGGAGAACATCGAGCAAATCCGCATGACCGTCCGGGCCCGCGAAGACCAGCGCGAACTGGACCGTCGCGCCGGTCTGGACCAGCACAAGACCTCTTGAAACCGAGCCTGCCTGCGGCTGGATTGGCGGCATTGGCGATCACCGCGGCAATGCTATGGACGCTACCCGAGCGCGATGAACCAGACAGCGCGGTCGCGGTCAGCCCCGCGCTGCGCGCCGGCAGTGACCAGGCGCGGTCTCAGCAAGCGGCCCCACCCGGCCCGGAGCCGGACGGGGCAGACGTCGCGACCGAACCCGACAGGACACCCTCGCACGCTCAGGCCTGGCCGCTTTACCAGCGTCGGCAAGCCAGCGAGGATTTGTTTGCGCTGGCGCAATCCATCCACGAGAACGCGGCGGCCGGTGATGCGGCATCTATGTGGACGCTAGGGCAGATCTACGACGCCTGCGAGCTACTGGCCGTGAAGTACGGAACCGCCGCAACCCTGGACAGCGCGCGTCAGAGCATCGATGTCGTCACGGCCGCCATGCCACCGCAGGCCGCGCGTTACCACCGCAGACAGTTCGATCGATGCCGCGGGTTTGTCGAGCACCCAGACCAGTTGGAGAACGCCGAAATCTGGCAGACCCTGGCAGCCGAAGCCGGGCATCCTGCCGCTCAGCTGCGCGCCTGGGTCGACCGACGCCTTGATGCGGATCTCGGCCCGTCGAGCCTGCCCCGCGTCGCGAGCCTGGTCGAGTCGGGGCAACCAGACGCCTTGTTGCTGGCGCCAAGATTGCTGCGCCTGGACACACAGGAGGCCGAGCCCACGGCCTCCGCCATCAACGAAACCGCATGGGCGCTCGCTGCCTGCCAGCTGGGCGTGGATTGCAGCGACCAGGGAGAGATTACGCAGATTCGATGCATCTGGGACGCCTGCGCTCCTGGCGACGATGTGGTCACCGTGCTCCAGGGGCAGGTCAGCCCGTATGTGTTCCAGCAGGCACGGGATCAGGCAACGCGACTGGCCGTGGCCATCCGGCAGGGGCGTCTGGACGATGCCGGATTGGTGCATCTGCGGATCAACTCATCCGCCAGCGGTGACGCGATTACGCAGTAGGCTCCCAGGCGAGCATCACCGCGTCCTCGCGTCCGTCGGCGGCCGGGTAGTAATTCGGCCGCCGGCCGATTTCGGAGAAACCGAATTGTTGGTAGAGAGCCAGCGCAGCGGCATTGGTCGGCCGCACTTCCAGATACACAATCGATAATTCCGCCGTCGCCGCGATCTCCAGCAGATGCGCAACGAGCTGCCGCCCACAGCCCGCACGCTGCATCAACGGGTCGACACAGACATTGAGGATGTGTCCTTCCCCTGCAGCCATGGACATCATGGCGTAGCCGTCGATGCGGCCAGCCAAGCTGACCGCGACCCAACTGCTGTAACCGACGCGCAGACAATCGTCGAAGATACCGGCTGTCCATGGGAACTCGTAGGCAGCCTGATCAATGGCGGCCACGCGCGGAATGTCACTGGGATGCATGGGGCGAATCTGCCACCTGGCATCTACCGCAACGGCGTTCACGCAAGCTCCGCGAGCAGGGCGCGAATACGCTTGAGATCCTCCCAACCCTTGCGCTTCTCCCGCGGCTGACGCAGATAGTAGGCGGGGTGGTAGGTCACGATCACTGGCGTGCCGCTGGCGCCGTGGACGTGCGAGCCTTGCCGCATGCGTCCCACCGGGCCGTCCTCGCCGAGCAGGCCCGATGCCGCGACCTGACCCAGGGCCACGATGAGTTTGGGCTGGATCAGGGCAATCTGCGCCTCAAGGTAGCCGCGACAGGCTTCGGCCTCGACTGCATGCGGCTTGCGGTTGCCCGGCGGCCGACATTTGACAACATTGGCGATATAGACCGTCGCCTGCCTGGAGTGGCCGATGGCGGCGAGCATGCGATCCAGCAGCTGGCCCGCGGCGCCAACAAAGGGTTCGCCACGCTGGTCCTCCTGCTCGCCCGGACCCTCGCCGACCAGCATCAGATCAGCTCGCTGCACGCCGACGCCGAAGACGGTTTGCGTGCGCGTCTCGTGCAGGGCGCAGGCGGTGCAGCGCGCGACCTGTTCGCGCAAGGGTTCCCACTGCGTCGCGATCGGTTCCCTGTCCTCGCGGGGAGGCGGCGCGGCCTCAGGCACCGGCACGGGATCCGCGGCGACGACGGCCGACGCCACCGCGGATGGGGTGTCTGCGAGGACTGCGTCATCACCAGCCGGAGGCGACGGTGCCGCCTCCGATGGTGATTCGACTGGGGGTGATTCGGTCCGTGGCAACTCGGCCGATGGCGATTCAATCGGCGCCTGATGATCACGGCGGACCCACTCGGTGAGCCCCATTAGACTGAGGTATTCCGATCGCCGAGCGGGATCCATGCGCGCGCTCAGGCCGCCGAACGATCGGCGCGCCGCGCCTGCAAGGCCCGGTTCACGCCGGACAGAATCGCCGTAAGCGATGCGGTGACGATGTTCCCGTTGATGCCCACGCCGAACAAGGCCTTGCCGTTTCCGAGCTTCATTTCGATGTAGGTCGCAGCACGTGCATCGGCACCACCGCCAATGGCGTGCTCGTGGTAGTCGACCACGGTCACCGGCTCGCCCAGCTCATCCGACAAGGCGCTGACAAAGGCTTCGATGGGTCCTCGTCCCGTAGCCGCCAGCGCTCTGGTCTGGCCGTTGATATTCACCTGCACACGCAGATCGACGTGGCCGGATGACGATTCTTCGACCAGATGGTGCGAGACATAGCTGTAGGCCCCCTGCTCGCCCAAGTATTCGCCGTCGAAGATCTCCCAGAGCTCGGCTGCCGTGACTTCCTGCCCGGTCGCGTCGGTCACCGTCTGCACGACACCGCTGAACTCGATCTGCAGCCGCCGCGGGAGATCCAGGCCGTGTTCGCGCTCCAGCAGGTAGGCGACGCCCCCCTTGCCCGACTGCGAATTGACGCGAATCACCGCTTCGTAGGAACGCCCCACATCCATCGGATCAATCGGCAGGTAGGGCATGTCCCACAGCTCGTCCGGCTGCCGCGCGGAGAACGCTTTCTTGATTGCATCCTGGTGCGAGCCAGAGAACGAGGTATAGACCAGCTCGCCAACATAGGGATGGCGCGGGTGTACCGGCAGCTGGTTGCAGTACTCCACGCGGTTGCGAATGGAATCGATGTCCGAAAAATTCAGCCCGGGATGCACGCCGTCGGTGTAGAGATTCAGCGCCAGGTTCACGATGTCGACGTTGCCGGTGCGCTCGCCGTTGCCGAACAGGCAACCTTCAACCCGCTCGATGCCCGCCATCATCGCGAATTCGGCGGCGGCTGTGCCAGTGCCGCGGTCGTTGTGCGGATGCACCGACAGGATCACTGAATCGCGGCGCTGCAAATGCCGCGATGTCCACTCGATCATGTCCGCGAAGATATTCGGCGTGGACCGCTCCACCGTGGACGGCAGATTGACAATGCACTTGTGCGCTGGTGTAGAACCCAATGTCTCGACCACCGCATCAATGATGTCGCGTGAAAACTCCAGTTCGGTGCCGGAGTACATTTCCGGCGAGTACTGGTAGGTCCACTCGGTGTCAGGTCGCGCCTCGGCGAGTTCGCGAATCAGCCGAGCGTGGGTCACGGCCAGATCGATCACCTCTGCGCAGTCCATGTTGAACACCACGCGGCGCATGACCGGCGCGGTCGCGTTGTAGAAATGAACAATGGCACGCGGCGCCCCTTCCAGAGCCTCGAACGTGCGCCGGATCAGCGGTTCACGCGATTGCGTCAGCACCTGAATGGTGACGTCCTCGGGTATCCGGTTCTGCTCGATCAGTTCGCGGACGAAATCGAAGTCCGCCTGCGATGCGGAAGGAAACCCGACCTCGATCTGCTTGAAGCCAATCGACACCAGCAACTCGAACATTTCGAGCTTGCGCTCGGGATTCATCGGTTCGATCAGAGCCTGGTTGCCGTCACGCAAATCCACGCTACACCAGGTCGGCGGTGCAGAAATGATCTGATCTGGCCAGGTTCGGTCGCTCAGGCCGACGGCTGGAAACGGTCTGTATTTGGTCTGCGGGTCTGAAATCATCGTCATGATGACCTCCTCAATTCGGGAGCAAGGCTGTCGCCCTGTTGCGCTGCATGATGCGCCGCCCGCCGCGACGGGTCCAAGTGACGCCGGCTGCGGCAGGTACGTTCTGGGTGTTTGGCGGGTGTGCGGCCGCCGTCCGCATCGTCGTTATCTGCCCGAGGGCAGAAGTCGGAGCGCAAGCAGAAGCCGTGCGGTCGCCGAACGGCGCGCACTGAGCGCATCAAGTTGCAGGATGCTTGGCTTCATAGAAGCGACTATAACGGCACGGCAGCGAGGATCAAGTCTCACTGGGGATCATCGGCCGGCGACGACCCCGCTTCAACACTGTGCCGCTTGCGGCGACGCCGCAGCAAGGTGATGACCGGACCGGAGACCATGTACACCAGGAACACAGAGAACGCGACCTTGGGCGGGTCGAAGGAGACGAGCACGAACAACCCGACAATCGCCACGATATAGATAAACGGCACGCGCTCCTTCAGGTTCAGGTCTTTGAAGCTGTAGTAACGCACGTTGCTGATCATCAGCAGCGCGGCCATGATCGTCAGCACGAAGGCGGTGATCGCGACAAATGGGGACTCGCCAGAGATACCCATTTCGGCGCAAACCCAGACAAAACCGGCGGTGACACCGGCTGCGGATGGACTCGGCAGTCCGAAGAAATACCCCTTGCCCCCGGACAGATGCGCCGACACGTTGAAGCGTGCCAGCCTTAACGCGGCGCAGGCGGTGTAGACGAATGCACCCAGCCAGGCCAGCTTGCCGCCATAGGGGATCGCCCCTGCCAACGAGTGCAAGGTGTAGATGTAGATCACTACGCCGGAGGCCAGCCCGAAGGTGACCATGTCCGACAGCGAATCGTATTCCTTGCCGAAATCCGTCTGTGTGTTGGTTAGCCGTGCCACCCGCCCATCAAGCGTGTCGGCGACCATCGCGGCGAAGATCGCCATCGCGGCCGGCACGAATTCGCCCCGCAACGAGGCAACGATGGCGTAGAAGCCACCGAACAGGGTCGCCGTGGTGAACAGGTTCGGCAGCAGGTAGATGCCGCGGCGGCGCGGCGGGCTGGGCTCGGTGTCTGCGGATTCGCCGGTTGCGCTCATGCGATGGCCTCCTCTTCGGCTGGCTTGCGCTTGAGTATCGCCAACACATCGGTCCCAGCGCGAACCGACTGACCCGGACAGACCTTGGCGCGTGAAGACTCGTCGATGTAGACATCGATGGAACGGGCCAGTCTGCGCAAACCACAGCGACGGCCGTGACCCACGCGCTCACCGACCGGCACCAGGCAAGGACGTTGCCCCAGCAGCCCGCCGCGTCCGGCGGCAATCAGCACGTCGTCGCCCTCGTCCGACTGAATCCATGAGACATGCGTGCTGGTATCGACGTGTTCAGACCGTGGTTCGCGCAGCTTGCCCTCGATCGGCGCACGCAGGCTGTAAGCGCCCAGCGCCGCTGGCTTGATCCGAAAGCGCAATGCGTTGCGATCCAGAAACTCGTCGCGGACCAGTTCAACGGACGTGACCGTACCGTCCACTGGCGCCACGACCGCCAGGGGCACGGAACACAGAATGCGGTCGGAGTCATAAAAATAACCCAGCCCGAACAGAATGACTGCCGACAGGCTGGCACCGATCAGCCAATGCTGTTCGTGCACCGCCAGCCATACGCACAGCACGAGGCCGGCGACGATAAGCCAGCCTTCATGAGGGATATGGAGAAAGGTGCGGACGCGCATGGCGACAAGAGAAAACAACACCGGCGGGAAGACCCGCCGGTGCGTCAGACTCTAGTTCTTGGTCTTGTCGACCAACTGGTTGGCCGCAATCCACGGCATCATGCCACGCAGTTTCGCCCCGACCGCTTCGATCGGATGCTCGGCACTGCGCCGCGCAGTCGCCTTGAGCACCGTGCTGCCGTTGCGAGTTTCGTTAATGAATTCGCGTGCAAACTCGCCCTTCTGGATCTCCGACAGAATCTTGCGCATCTCGGCTTTGGTTTCGTCGGTGATGACACGCGGGCCGCGCGTGATATCGCCGTACTCGGCCGTGTTGGAGATCGAGTAGCGCATGTTGGCGATGCCGCCTTCGTACATAAGATCGACGATCAGTTTCAATTCGTGCAGGCACTCGAAGTAAGCCATTTCGGGCTCGTAACCCGCCTCGACCAGTGTCTCGAAACCAGCTTCGACCAGTGCCGAGGCTCCACCGCAAAGCACGGCCTGCTCGCCGAACAGGTCGGTTTCGGTCTCTTCACGGAAGGTCGTCTCGATGATGCCCGAGCGACCGCCGCCGATTGCGGAGGCATAGGCCAGCGCAACGTCTTTGGCCGTGCCGGTGGCATCCTGCTGCACACAGATCAGGCAGGGCACGCCGCCACCGTTGGCGTAATGCGACCGTACGGTGTGACCAGGACCCTTCGGCGCAATCATGATCACGTCGAGATCAGAACGCGGCTCGATCAGCCCGAAATGGATGTTGAAACCGTGGGCAAACGCCAGCGCAGCGCCGTCTTTGATGTTGTCGACCACCGCCTCGTAAAGTGCCTGCTGGTGCTCGTCGGGGACCAACAGCATGATCACGTCGGCGCCCTGCACCGCATCCACCGGCGCCTTGACGGTCAGTCCGGCCGCTTCCGCCTTCTTCCAAGAGCCGGAGCCCTCGCGCAGGCCGACGGTGACGCTCACGCCGCTGTCGTGCAGGTTCAACGCATGCGCATGGCCTTGCGAGCCATACCCCAGAATCGCCACCTGCTTGCCCTGGATAAGGGACAGGTCAGCGTCCTTGTCGTAGTAGACATTCAATGCCACGAGGTCTCTCCGGTGTTTCTTGAAGGGAAGGGGCTCAGGCAGTGTGCCGGAGCGCCAGAATCTGATCGCCGCTGGCAATCGCCGCCACGCCGCTGCGGACGACTTCGTGAATTTCCACGAACTCACGCAACTCGCGCAGGAAGTCGTCGACATCCATGCCGGATCCGGTCATCTCGATAACGCGCAAACCGTCCGCCTGATCGACGACCTCGGCTCGGTACCGCTCCAGCAATTCGGTCATGCGGTCCTTGGATGTGACGACGTAGCGCACCTTGACCAGCAACAGCTCGCGCTCGACATGGCCGCGCCGGGTCAGCTCGACTCGGTCCACCACATCGATCAGTTTCGAGATCTGCTTGTTGATCTGGTTAATGACCTGATCGGTACCCGTGGTGACCAGCGTCAGCCGCGACACCGCAGGATCATCGGTCGCTGCGACCGACAGTGATTCGATGTTGTAACCACGCGACGAAAACAGGCCAGCGACGCGCGCGAGCGCCCCGGATTCGTTCTGCAGCAGGATCGAAATGATGTGTCGCAAGGCGACGGCCCGATTTTAAAGAGTCGCGCACGGTAATCAGGCCGTCCGGGAAAATCAAGCAGATCCGGCACAAGAATGCTGCACCGCAACTTAGCGTCCGATAAACTGAGCGGTTCCACTTAGGAACGCACCGACCCGATGATGAGCGCCACCGTGACCCCTGCCGACACCGAACTGCGACGCGAACCCGAAACCCTATCCGGGTCGGACATGATTGTCCGTGTCCTGGCCGAGCAGGGCGTCGACGTCATTTTCGGCTACTCGGGTGGCGCCATCTTGCCGACCTACGACGCCGTGTTTCGTTACAACGAGGCACACAGCGACAGCATGCCACTAATCGTTCCCGCCAATGAGCAGGGGGCCGGCTTCATGGCCGCCGGCTATGCCCGCGCCTCCGGCAAGGTGGGTGTGGCGATGGTGACGTCCGGGCCCGGCGCGACCAACTGCGTCACCCCTGTGCGCGATTGCATGGCGGACTCGATCCCGATCGTCGTGATCTGTGGCCAGGTGCCTACCGCGGCCATCGGTACCGATGGGTTTCAGGAAGCGCCTGTCACCAACATCATGGGCAACTGTGCCAAACACGTGTTTCTGGTGACGGAACCGGAGCGGCTCGAAGCAACCGTGCGTACCGCGTTTGCGATCGCCAGCACCGGCCGGCCCGGCCCGGTCGTGATCGACGTACCCAAGGATGTCCAGAACTGGACCGGCCCGTACCGCGGCGCGGGCGAGCTACCCATCCCCGGGTATCGGCAACGCATCCGCGCGCTGGAAACGGCAGCGCTGTCCGAACGCCGCTGCGAGGAGTTCTACGCGTTGCTGGCACAGGCCGAACGGCCGTTGATCTATGCCGGTGGCGGCGTGGTCTCCAGCGACGCCGCGCCGGTGATGCGCGAATTTGCCGACCGCTACGGCATTCCAGTCGTGACCACATTAATGGGCCTGGGCGCCTACGACACGACGCAGCCCAAGTCCCTGCACATGCTTGGCATGCACGGCACGGCCTACGCAAATTACGCGGTGGATGATTGCGATTTTCTGATCACGCTGGGTGCACGCTTTGACGACCGCGTGGCCGGCGTACCCGACCGGTTCGCGCCAAACGCGAAGCACATCGCCCACTTCGACATCGATGCATCCGAGATTGGCAAGGTCAAGCCCGTGCACTGGCATCACGTCGGCCGACTGCTACCGGCCTTACAGGCGCTGCTGGAGTTTGGATGCGCACAGCAAGTGCAAACCGACTTCAGTGACTGGCAGGCACACGTCGCCGGCCTGAAGACCACCTATGCCATGAACTACGACCGCGACAGCACGCAGATTCAGCCCTATGCCGTGCTCGAGGCGATCAACCGGCTCACCGGCGGTGACGCCGTAATCGCCACTGGCGTGGGCCAGCATCAGATGTGGGCAGCGCAGTATTTCGACTTTCGCGAGCCTCGGCTATGGCTCACATCCGGCTCGATGGGCACCATGGGATTTGGGCTGCCCGCCGCGATCGGTGCACAGTTCGCCCAACCCAACAAGCTCGTGATCGACATTGACGGCGACGCGAGCATTCGGATGAATCTCGGCGAACTGGAGACCGTGACCACCTACGATCTGCCGGTGAAAATCGTCGTGCTGAACAACTTCGGCGACGGCATGGTCAAGCAGTGGCAGAAGCTCTTCTTCAAGGGGCGTTTCGCGTTCTCCGACAAGTCGCTGCACAAAAAAGACTTCGTCAAGGCGGCCGAGGCCGATGGCTTCCCATGGGCGCGCCGGCTGGACGCCGTCGAGGACATCGACGCCGTCGTGAAATCGTTTGTCGAGTTCGATGGACCGGCGTTTCTTGAGGTCATCATCGATCCGGAAGCCGGCGTTTACCCGATGGTCGGCCCAGGCATGAGCTATAGCGAAATGATCACGGGCGACCACATCCCTTCGCGGCATGCACCCACGGAGCAAGCGGATCAGTCGGAGATGTTCTAGCCGGGCCACCCGTGTCGCGGCGGCCTGCCTGCTGGTCTTGGCAGGGGCCGCCGCTGTTCAGGCCACGGCGCAGGGCGACAATGCCGCCTACCGTCTCGCCAGCGCCCGGACACTCGAGAACCGCGGCCAGGTCACGGCTGCCATTGTCGAACGCCTTTGGGCCGATCAGGCGTTGCGTCGCATCGATCAACGAGACCATAACCAACACCAGATCTGGCGCTTGCTGCAACGCCTCCCCAGCACGGCGTTGACCACGCCTCCGGCGGCGGCGCCGTGGACCGCCCAGGGTTGGTGGGAGTTGGCGCGTACGCATCGGGCGTCGGTGGCGTCACAGTGGGAGTTGAGCCATGCGCTGGAAGCCTGGGCGCATCGCTACTCCGATCATCCCGCGCGTGACTCGGTACTCCGCACACTGCAAGTCGATTTGCCAACGCGAACGGTCCAGCCATATGCCGGCCCGAGCCGGGCCGTGCGCCCCAGGCGCGTCGCAGTTGTCGTGCCGACGTCTGGGCCACTGGGCGATGCCGGCCAAGCGCTGGTCGACGGTCTTCTCGACGCGGCCAGCCGCCAGCCGAACCTCGGCGTGCAGCTGTTCGACAGCGCGGCCTCCGACAGCCTCGCGGCCTATCAGGCGGCAGCACGCCATGCGCCGGATCTGATCATCGGCCCGCTGGACAAGTCTAGTGTCGAGGCCTTGTCGCGGCAGGGGCGTCTGTCCGTTCCCACCCTCGCCCTGAACTATGGCCCCCGTAGTGCATGGGGCGCGGCCAATCTGTGGCAATTCGGGCTCGCACCGGAAGACGATGCAGCGGCCGCAGCGGCGCACGCGCTGCGCGCCGGCTATCGCCGCGCTGCGATCTTGTTCGCCGATGATGATTGGGGGCGCCGCGTGGGCCTCGGCTTTCTCGAGACCTACGAGGCCCAGGGAGGCGAAATCGTCGAACAAGCAAGCTTTCCCGCGAGCAGTCAGGATCTGCAGGCCGCCGTACAGTACCTGTTGCGGCCGGAGTCCCCAGCCCCCCTATGGCAGGACACGCGCAGGGGGCGACTCGCCGGCTCGCGACGAGTCGATGCACTGTTTCTGGCCGCAAAGTCACGCGACGCACGACTGCTAGTGCCGCTGTTGCGCTTTCACCATGCGGTCGATTTACCGGTTTACGCACCGGATGCCGCGCTGGATGCCCGCCGCAATCAGGAGGCGCTGAACGATTTGCGCGGCGTGCTGCTATGCGGGCCTCGGGACGGACGCGGCGACGGCGGACCATTCGCCCAATTCAACGCCTTGGGGCGCGATGCATTCTCGGTCGCCACACAATTGCCCGAGCTGAGCGCAGGCCAGGCCATCGACGGCGACACGGGACGACTGACGCTATCAACCGGCGGGCACATCCGCCGTCAGGCGACGTGCCGACCGCTTCGACCATAGACCATGCATCGCAGACCCAATGGACAGAGGACGGCCGGCCCGCCCTCTGTCCAGCCCGACTCACTTCAGCAGAATGTTGTCGACATTCTTCGCGTAGGTCTTGTCGCCAATCCCCTTCACGGTCTTGAGTTCATCCGCCGACTTGAACGCCCCGTGGTCCTTGCGATGCTGGACAATCCGCTGCGCGGTCACCGGACCTACACCATCCAATTCCTTCGCCAGTGTCGCGGCGTCCGCAGTATTGATGTTCACCGGTCCGGCGAAGCTCAGGGCTGAATAGAGAACAGTGATCAGAAAAACGATAGATTTCATTGGTTTTCCCTCATTCGGTTTCAATGGATGAGCCTGTGGTGCTCACCCAGGAATTACGTAGAGAAAACCAAAACCCGGACGCGATTGGCTAACCGCTCGTCGGCTTTGCGGGTTAGTGGATAACCGATCAAGCCCGATGATGGAGTCTTCGGATTCATTTGGTCTGGGCGTGCCCATGATCTAACATCGCCAGACACGGCACTGCGCCGGCTTGGGAGGACAAGGTGACAGCTGGAGATCAGACCATCCAAATCGGATATATCGGCGGTCTAGCGCGCCGACTGATCAATGAAGGGCTGCTGTCGGAATCCGTAGCGCGCGATGCGCAGGCGCGAGCGGCCAAAGAGCGTGTGGCGCTGGTGCATTGGGTGGTCACACAAAACATGGCTTCCGCGCTGGATGTCGGCATGGCCGCAAGCCGTGAGTTCGGCCTGTCGTTGCTCGATCTCAATGCGATGAACATGGAATACGCGCCGATCAGTGATGTCAGCGAATCGCTGATCCGCAAGCATCGTGCCCTGCCGCTGTTCAAACGTGGCAAGCGCTTGTACGTCGCGACCTCGGACCCGACCAACCTGCAGGGTCTGGACGAGATCAAGTTCAATACGGGGCTGGCTACCGAGCCGGTGCTGGTCGAGGACGACAAGCTCGGCAATTTCATCGACTCCGCCCTCAGCGCCATCGAAGCGGCGTCGCTGGATGTCGGCGACGAAGACCTTGAGAACATCGACCTCGACGATGGCGAAGACTCCAAGGAAGCCGACGACATCACACGTGCGGACACCGAGTCCGCGCCGGTCGTGCGCTTCGTCAACAAGATCCTGCTCGATGCGATCAATCGCGGCGCCTCTGATGTGCATTTCGAACCGTACGAAAAGAAGTACCGGATTCGCTATCGCCAGGACGGCATTCTCCAGGAGGTTGCAACGCCCCCTGTGCAGATGGGAATGCGACTGGCGGCTCGCCTGAAGGTGATGTCGAGGATGGACCTGGCCGAGCGGCGGGTCCCGCAGGACGGCCGCATCAAGCTGAACCTGTCGAAGACCAAAGCCATCGACTTTCGCGTGAACACCTGCCCAACACTGTTCGGCGAAAAGATCGTGCTGCGTATTCTCGACCCCACCAGCGCCCAGCTCGGTATCGACGCGCTGGGTTACGAGCCGGAGCAGAAGGAGCTTTACCAGAAGTTCCTGAACAAACCCTACGGAATGATTCTGGTCACCGGGCCGACGGGCAGCGGCAAGACCGTCTCGCTTTACACCGGCTTGAACATCCTCAATACGGCGGACCGGAATATCTCCACCGCAGAAGACCCCGCGGAAATTAATCTCCCCGGCGTCAACCAGGTGAACGTCAACCCCAAGGTCGGACTCACCTTCGCCTCGGCCCTGAAGGCTTTTCTGCGTCAAGACCCCGACATCATCATGGTCGGTGAGATACGCGACCTCGAAACTGCGGAAATCGCGATCAAGGCGGCACAGACGGGCCATCTGGTGCTGTCAACACTGCATACGAACGACGCACCCCAGACCTTGACCCGCATGCTCAACATGGGGGTTCCGGCCTACAACATCGCGTCCTCCGTTTCGCTGATCATCGCCCAGCGGCTTGCACGCCGCCTGTGCAAGCAGTGCAAACAGCCGATCGACATTCCACGCGAAGAACTGCTCAAGGAAGGGTTTGTGGAAGACGATCTGGAAAATCTGACGCTTTACGACGCCAAGGGTTGCGACACCTGCAGCGGCACCGGGTACAAGGGCCGGGTCGGCATTTACCAGGTAATGCCGGTTAACGAGGACATGGGGCGCGCCATCATGGAAGGCTCCAACGCCATGGAACTGGCCCAGCTGGCGAAGCAGCAAGGCATTCAAGACCTCCGTCGTTCCGCCCTGCAAAAGGTTCTGCAGGGCGTGACGAGTCTGGTCGAAGTCAACCGTGTGACGGTCGACTAGAACCCACCACAAGAATCTAGACCATGGCAAAAGCGGCCGTTAAAGAAGCCACCTTTCTCTGGCAGGGCACCAACCGTGAAGGCTCACGGGTCAAGGGCCAGATGCAGTCGTTCAACGACTCGCTGGTCAAGGTGCAACTGCGCAAGCAAGGCATTAATCCGATCAGTGTGCGGAAGAAATCCGATCTGTTCGGCAAGCGGAAGAAGAAAATCACGGCCGGGGATATCGCTGTCTTTTCCCGCCAGATGGCGACGATGATGCAAGCCGGCGTGCCGCTTGTCCAAGCACTGGACATTGTGGGCAAAGGCCACGAAAACCCATCCATGGGCGGAATGATCAGCGAGATTCGAACGGAGATCGAGGGCGGCTCGACCTTTGCGGAGGCCCTGTCCAAGCAGCCGAAACATTTCGACGATTTGTTTGTAAATCTGGTCGATGCAGGCGAGCGCTCCGGCGCGCTGGAAGCCTTGCTGGACAAGATCGCCACCTATAAGGAGAAGACCGAGGCAATCAAGAAGAAGGTCAAGAAAGCCCTCACATATCCGGCGGCGGTCGTCGTCGTGGCCTTCATTGTCACCGGCATCCTGCTCTACTTCGTCGTCCCGCAATTCAAGGAGCTGTTTGTTGGCTTTGGCGCCGATCTACCGGCCTTCACCAACCTCGTGATCAGATTGTCCGAGTTCGTACAGGCGAAGTGGTGGCTGATTCTAGGGATCATCATCGCCGCCGGGTTTGCTCATGCCCAATGCCATCGCCGCTTCCGCGGATACCGTCGAATGCAGGACCGTATCCTGCTCAGGCTACCCGTCGTTGGCGACATTCTGGACAAGTCAGCAACTGCCCGATTCGCGCGCACACTGTCGACCATGTTCGCCGCCGGAGTACCGCTGGTCGACGCCCTGGATTCGGTTTCCCGGGCCGCCGGCAACATCGTGTACGAAGAAGCTGTGCAGCAGATGAAGGACCAGGTCGCAACGGGGCAACAGCTGCAGGTGAGCATGGCGCAGGTCGGTGTGTTCCCCAGCATGGCAGTGCAGATGGTCGCGATTGGTGAGGAATCCGGCGCGCTGGATTCGATGTGCGCGAAGGTCGCCGACTTCTATGAGGACGAAGTCGATAACCTCGTCGACAACCTCTCCAGCCTGCTAGAACCGTTGATCATGGCGGTGCTTGGCGTGCTGGTCGGCGGGTTGGTGGTCGCGATGTACCTGCCCATCTTCAAGCTTGGTTCGGTCGTCTAGTCGCGCACCCAACGCTTTTCCAACGGATTTTCACGTGATTGAACTGTTGCAGACGTCGCTGCCGCTGTGGACGGCCACAGCCGTGGTGATCGGACTGCTGGTCGGCAGCTTTCTCAATGTCGTCATCCACCGTCTGCCGCGGATGCTGCAGCAGGGCTGGCAACGCGAATGCCGTCTTCTGTTGGAACTTCCGGACCAACCGTCTGAATCGAAACCAGAGTCGTTGGTTTTTCCAGGCTCGCGTTGTCCGGCCTGCCGCGCCGACATTCGTTGGTACGACAACATCCCGGTGCTCAGCTTTTTGCGGCTCAAGGGCCGATGCCGGCAGTGCAGCACCAAGATCGGCTGGCGCTACCCGCTCGTCGAAGCAATCACCGCGCTATTGACCGGCGTGGTCGCGTGGCAGCTGGGGTTCGGTTTGTTCGGCGCTGCCGCGATTGCCCTGACCTGGGCGTTGGTCGCATTGTCGACCATCGACTTTGATCACCAGTTGCTTCCGGACAACATCACGCTGCCCGCGCTATGGGCCGGCCTGCTACTCAGTGTGCTGGGCGGCCCGGTGTCCCCTGCGGACGCGGTGATCGGCGCGGCGGTGGGCTATCTGTCGCTATGGTTGGTGTTTCACGGTTTTCGCCTGATCACCGGCCAGGAAGGCATGGGGTACGGCGATTTCAAGCTGCTTGCCGTGTTCGGTGCCTGGCTAGGTTGGCAAGCGCTCCCTCTCATCATCTTGCTGTCATCCGTGGTCGGCGCCCTCGTCGGCGGCGGACTGATCGCCAGTGGCGCTCTGCGCCGCGACCAGCCCATGCCCTTCGGCCCATACATTGCTGCGGCGGGTTGGATCGCCATGCTCTGGGGCGACGCCATCATTCAGGGCTATTTTTCATTCGCCGGACTGTAGCGCCTTGATCTGGACAGTCGGGCTGACCGGCGGTATTGCCAGCGGGAAATCCGCGGCCAGCCGCGTGTTCGAGTCGCTGGGTATCCCCGTACTCGACGCCGATCAAACCGCGCGAGACGTGGTGGCGCCCGGCACCCCTGCCCTGGAACGCATCGTGCAAACCTTCGGACAGGAGATACTGACCCCGGATGGCGCGCTGGACCGTGCCGGCCTGCGACGCATGGTCTTCAACAACGCGTCCCAAAGGCAGGCGCTGGAGGCGATTGTCCATCCCGCGGTCCGACAGGCCATGCAGCAATGGCGGGCATCGCAGAACGCAGCCTACTGCGTTCTCGCCATCCCGCTGCTCGTCGAATCCGGGCTGACGACGATGACCGATCGCGTGCTGGTCATTGACGTGGACGAAGCCATTCAGCGCCAACGCCTGATGGCGCGTGACCAGATCGATGCGGCACTCGCGGAGCGGATGATCCGGTCACAAATCACACGGCAGGATCGTCTGGCGGCGGCTGACGACGTCGTCGAGAACCATGCGGGCCTGGCGGAACTGGAGTCTGAAATTCAGGATCTGCACCGGCGCTACCTAAGTCTCAGTCGGGGTGAATGAGCAATTGCTGTTGATGTCGTTACAATGCCGTTTCGCAGCGGGGCGCAGTGCATGATGGGACCGATAACGTCCTCCGACACAATCTGGTTCGAACAGCCACTCAATGAACGGGTGCGGACCTACCTGCGCCTGGAATTCTTGTTCAAGCGTCTGCGACATCACCGAGCGGATGCCAGCTATTGGGGCCGCCGCGCCGCGGTGGGGGCGTTGCTGGACATCTTTCTGCTGCTCGGACGCAGCGACCTCAAAGGTGACATCACCAAGGAACTGGGCGAACAGCACGCTCACCTGCGACGGCTTGAAGCGCAACCCGGCGTCAATGACGATCGGCTAAGCGACGTGCTCCAGCGCATCGATCAGGCGGTCCTTGCGATCCAGGGACTATCCAGCCAGTTCGCTGGAGCTGCGCTGCGCAACAACGATTTTCTGGTGAGCATCGCCAACCGCATCGCCATACCCGGCGGAACCACTGGCTTTGACCTACCCAATTTCGAGCTCTGGTTACGTCGGCCTCTGGAAGAGTCAGAATGCGATCTCAACGCTTGGTGCTCCGACATTGGCGCGTTCGAACGAGCCATTGAGCTCGACCTGGATCTGATTCGCGCCAGCGCGGACCCGAAATCAGTGATGGCGCGCGAGGGCATCCATGTCCAATCGCTGGAGGGCCCCCGCCAGATGCTGCGCATCGGTGTCCCTGCCGATTGCCGAGCCCACCCAGAGATCAGCGCCGGCAAACATCGGTTCACCGTGCGCTTCATGGAAACCCGTGAGACCAGCAGCCGCAGCCATCAGGTGCGAACCGATGTCGAGTTCCAGTTAGCCTGCTGCGGAATCGGCTAAGCGCCCGCAATCGAAGTCGCTCGATGATGCATTGTCAGACCCTCGCCGCCACCGTTGCCACTCCCCGCAACACGGTCCGATCGTGGATGCAGCGGGGAGCCGCCTAATGGCGGAGCCCGCACGACTGGTCCGCTGTCCGCACTGTGGGCAGCGCGCAAAGGCCACACAGGAGAACCCTTGGCGTCCATTCTGCAGCCGCCGCTGCAAGCTGATCGATCTCGGCGCCTGGTTCGAAGAAGAGCACCGCATCGCTGGCGACTCGGAGCGGTCGTTCGATCGCGAAGACTAGGCTGTCAGGACCAGAATCCGCGAATGCCCGCCACGCCTGTTGCGCCTGCCCAACGGGCGACTGTCAGGTCTGATGGCGCCAGCCCGCCGATGGCGTAGCAAGGCTGCCCCCTGGCGTCAGCAAGCTGCCTGAAGTATTGCCAGCCTATCCCCGGCCGGTCCGGGTGTGTCGGGGTTGCGCGAAGATTGCCGATCACCAATGCATCAGCGCCCCACGTCATCGCCGCGTCACAGTCGTCTGCCTCGTGACAGGACGCGATACACCAGCGCGCCCAAACCGGCCGTTCCGGGCGTGCCTCGGCGCGAACCTGCCGCGCTGGCGCGTGCCAGCTCAAGGCACCGGCCGGCAGATCGGCATCCCAATTCACGTGAGGTCGGTCGACAACCAGATGCGGTCCGTCGACACGCCACAGATCAAGTACAAGTGCACGGTAGGCAGCATCGCTCAAGGACGGAAGCCGCAGGCGCACCATCGCCTCGAAATCCAGTTGTGAGCATCGCGCCTTCAGACCGGCCATCGAGACATCAGGCGGCGTCACCGCGTAGAGCGCAGGCATTTCCAGCGCCTTGATGATCGGTCGATCGGCCTCCAGCAGACCCGCCGCGGACAGCTCGCACACATCCACCCAGCGCACTGCCTGGCCTTCCAGTCCGGTGGGGTCGGCGCTCCAGGCATCGACCAACCAGGTATCCAGCAACACTTCGCGATCCGGGTAGCGATGCCGCAATCGGATCAATCGCTGGCAGTGCTTCAGGTGAATGCCGAGTTCCTCTACGAGTTCCCGGCGTAACGCTGCCTGAATCGATTCGCCCGGCTCGCATTTACCGCCGGGGAACTCCCATTGACCCGCACCCGGCTTGCCCTCGCGCCTCTGGCTGATCAACACCTGACGACCGCGCCTCAGCACGCCGACGGCGATATGCAGGCTCACGTCCGATATTCGGCGTTGATCCGCACGTAGTCGTGGCCAAGATCGCAGGTCCAAATCGTGGCCTCGCCTGCTCCGCGACCCAGATCGACGGTGACGGTAAAGGCTTCCTGCTGCATCGCAGCGGAGGCCAAGGATTCCTGATAGCCCGGCGCGGGTTCGCCGCCAGCGAGGACATCAATGTCATCAATCGCCAGATCGACGCCCTCGATCCGCAGACCTTCGAGGCCACTGCGGCCGACGGCCGCCAGCACCCGGCCCCAGTTCGGATCACTGGCGAACCAGGCCGTCTTGACCAGCGGAGAATGCGCAATGGTGAAGGCCACGGTCCGCGCTTCTTCCCGCGTCCTCGCGCCCCGGATACGAATGGTGACGAACTTGCTTGCGCCTTCACCGTCGCGAACCATCGCTTGCGCCAAGTGCTGGCACACCTCGATGATGGCCTCACGACAGGCGCGGTACGCTGGCGTACCCACGTCGATTTGTGGACCCTGCCCGGTAGCGGCCATGGCGCAAGCATCATTGGTCGATGTATCGCCATCGACGGTGATGCAGTGGAAACTCGCGTGAATCGCCTGACCGAGGATCTGATCGAGCGCGGCCTGCGACAACGGCGCATCGGTGGCGACAAAGGCAAGCATGGTCGCCATGTCCGGCCGGATCATTCCTGCGCCTTTGCCGATCCCCGTCACCGTGTAGCGAGCGTCGGGCAGGTCGATTGTTCGACTCATACCCTTGGGCACGGAATCAGTCGTCATGATCGCCTGGGCCGTTGTCAGCCAGGCATCCGCCGTCAGCGCATCACATAACGCGGGCACGGCTGCCTCAATCCGCTCCACCGGCAACGGCTCACCTATGACCCCGGTGGAGAACGGCCAGACCTCGTCAACATCGCAGGACAAGGTCTCAGCCACCGCCTGACAGCTCCGCTGGGCGGCCTGCACGCCTGGCGCACCGGTACCCGCGTTGGCATTCCCGCTGTTGATGACCCAGGCGCGCGACTGCGCGGTACGGCCGCGATGCTCCCGGCAAATCTTCACCGGAGCGGCGGCGAACGCGTTGTTGGTCAGCGCCACAGCCGTCCTTGCGCCCGGCGCCAATTCAATCATGGCCAGATCGTGGCGGCCCTGGTAACGAATACCCGCGGCGACGCTGCCCAGGCGCACGCCCGGAACAGCCGACAACGCCTCCGGTGCTATCAGACCAACGGCCAAGCGGTCAGGCCACCTGCCCGTGGCATTGCTTGTACTTCTTGCCCGATCCGCAGGGACACGGCTCGTTGCGCCCAATCTTGCGCTCGCCACGCGCGAAGGTCTCCGGCTGCGGAGGGAGCGCGGGCCGCTGACTCGGGCCGGCCTGGATTCTGCGTCCGGGTGCGGATGCCTCCGGCTCCGGTGCCTGTTCACCGCCTGCCAGGGCGCTGCTGGCCTCAGCATGGCTGGCCTCACCACGGGCCTGCAACGCTTCGGCCTGAGCCCGCCGCTGCGCCTCAACGGCTTCCACATCCGATTCAGCCTGCACGCGGACCTTCGACAGCGTTGCCACCACCTCATGCTTGAGACGAGCCAGCAAGTCATTGAACAGCTGGAATGCTTCGCGCTTGTATTCCTGCTTGGGATCACGCTGCGCATACGCGCGCAGGTTGATGCCCTGGCGCAAATAGTCCATGGCGGCGAGATGCTCGCGCCATAGGCGATCGAGTGTTTGCAGCATCACCGCCTTTTCGAAATGCTGAATCACGCTCTCACCTGCACGCTGTTTCTTGTCGGCGTATGAGGTTTCCAGCAACTCGTTCACCCTGCGGCGCACGCCGACATCATCCAGCGACGTGTCGGCTTCCAGCCATTGGACAATGTCTTCATCCAGACCGAACTCCGCACGCAAGGCTTCGCTCAAGCCCTTGGTGTCCCATAGTTCTTCCGGAGACCCTGGCGGCAAGTAAGCCTGAACGACGCCGGCGACCACATCCGGCCGAATCGTATCGATTAGACCGGAGACCTCTTCGGCTTCCATCAGATCATTGCGTTGCGCGTAAATCACCTTGCGCTGATCGTTCGCTACGTTGTCGTATTCCAGCAAATGCTTGCGAATATCGAAGTTGTGCGACTCGACCTTACGCTGCGCCGTTTCGATCGAACGTGAGACCCAGCGATGCTCGATCGCCTCGCCTTCTTCCATACCCAGGCGCTGCAACATGGCGCGCATTCTGGGCGGCGTGAAGATACGCATCAGCGTGTCTTCCAGCGACAGGTAGAACCGAGTCAGCCCGGGGTCACCTTGCCGACCTGACCGTCCACGCAACTGGTTGTCAATACGGCGTGATTCATGCCGCTCGGAACCGATCACGTGCAAGCCACCGGAAGCGATCACGGCATCATGCCGAGTCTGCCAGTCAGCCTGCACCGCCGCGCGTGCATCAGCGTCGTCTTCTGAAATCACCGACAGCTCGGCATCCAGGCTGCCGCCGAGCACGATGTCAGTTCCACGCCCCGCCATGTTCGTAGCGATGGTCACTGCGCCAGGCCGGCCGGCCTGGGCAATGATCTCCGCCTCGCGCTCGTGCTGCTTGGCGTTCAATACCTCGTGGCTGACCTTGCGCTCGGTTAGCAGCTGATGCAGCAGTTCGGAGGTCTCAATCGATGCCGTACCGACCAGGACCGGTGCCCCTTTTTCCTGCGCCGCGGTGATGTCATCGACGATAGCGTTGAATTTCTCACGCGCCGTCATGAACACGAGGTCGCCGAGATCCTGTCGCTGCGTCGGCTTGTTGGTCGGTATGACCACGACTTCCAGGCTATAGATCTGCTGGAATTCGAAGGCTTCGGTATCGGCCGTGCCTGTCATGCCGGCCAGCTTGTCGTAAAGCCGGAAATAATTCTGGAAGGTGATGGACGCGAGCGTCTGGTTCTCGCGTTGGATCGCGACCCCTTCCTTGGCTTCGATCGCCTGGTGCAGACCATCGGACCAACGACGACCGGGCATCGTTCGACCGGTGAATTCGTCAACGATCACCACATCACCGCCGCGCACGATGTAGTCCACGTCGCGCTTGAACAGGTACCGCGCCCGTAACGCCGCATTCAGGTGATGCATCAGCACGATATTCTGTGCGTCGTAAAGGCTCTCGCCTTCAGCCAGCAAGCCGGCCGCTGACAGCAGCTGTTCCACCCGCTCATGTCCGTCTTCGGTCAGGTGAACCTGCTTGCCCTTTTCATCGACGGAAAAGTCGCCCGGACCGTCCTCTTCTTCCTGCGCAACCAGATTGGGAACGACGGAGTTGATCTTCTGATAAAGGCTCGGGTCATCATCCGTCGGACCGGAGATGATCAACGGCGTCCGCGCTTCATCGATCAGGATCGAGTCGACCTCATCCACCACGGCAAAATGCAACCCGCGCTGCACCTTGTCCTCGGCAGAGAACGCCATGTTGTCACGCAGGTAATCGAAGCCGAACTCGTTGTTCGTGCCGTAGGTGATATCGGCGGCATAGCCGGCGCGCTTCTCGTCCGGGGTCTGGCCAGAGAGCACGACGCCGACGCTCAGGCCCATGAAGCGATAAAGCCGCCCCATCCACTCGGCATCGCGGCTGGCCAGATAATCGTTGACGGTGATGATGTGCACGCCCTTGCCGGTCAACGCATTGGCGTAGGTCGCCAGCGTCGCGACCAGGGTCTTGCCCTCACCGGTACGCATCTCGGCGATCTTGCCGTCATGCAGCACGGCACCGCCGATGACCTGGACGTCGAAATGACGCATGCCCAGCGTGCGCTTCGCCGCCTCCCGAATCACCGCGAAGGCTTCCGGGAGCAAAGCGTCCAGTGACTCGCCCTGGTTCAGACGACCGCGGAACTCCGTGGTCTTGGCTTGCAGCGCAGCGTCATCCAGCGTGGAGATACTGCTCTCCAGCGCATTGACCTGATCCGCAAATTTGCGTTTCCGATTTAAAACGCGCTGGTTCCGGCTACCGATTAGCCGGCTGAAGAAGGTATTCGCCATGGGTCAGAAATGGGGCCTGCGAACCGGGAATCAACGTCCACATCGATTGATGCGGCGCGGCATTGTAACGCAGACGATTTGGGATGCAGGCGCCGTCGACTCGTGCGCCGTTAGCTGCCCCGGCCGCTTAGCCCTGTGCGCGGATGTATTTCGCCGGATTGACGACCTTGCCGTTGCGCAAGACCTCAAAGTGCACATGCGGCCCGGTGGATCGGCCCGTGTTCCCCATACGGGCGATCACATCACCCTTGGCCACACGGTCACCGACCTTGACGTCGTGCTTCTGGTTGTGACCGTAGCGCGTGACGTAGCCATTGCCGTGATTGATCTCGACCAACATGCCGTAACCATGGCGATGACCCGCCCAGGTGACGACACCGCTGGCCACCGCCACGACCTCTGAACCTTCCCGCCCCGCGAAATCCATCCCGTAGTGATGGGCACGGCGACCGGTGAAGGGATCGGTGCGAACGCCGAACAGCGAAGAGATCCAGCCGCTGAGAATCGGCCGCCCTTCGGGATGTCCCTCGCTTTGCAGACGGCTGGCGAGGATCAGGTCCTCCAGCACACGCATCTCCCGCTCGCGACCGGCGATCTGGCGATCCAGCTCGCCCAGAGTCCCGGTGACATCTTCCAGACGCGGCAGGTCGCCTTCGATTTCAATTTCGGGGCCACCAACCGCCGGCGCCGCATCAAAGACGAACTCGCCTTCGTCAAGGTCGGCGACTTCAATCAAGCGCTGGCCGGCTGCATTCAGGCGCATCATATCCGCCTGCAGCATTGCCACCTTGCGGGCCAATGCCTGCGTGTTCTCTTGCAAATACTGTCGCGTGTCCGCCACTTCCTGACGATTCGCGTCAATGGCAGCCTGCCATTCGGCGGTCACATCCGACGGCAGGGCAACCTGCGCCGGCGCGACGGGCGCCGTCAGACGTCCAATGCCCACACCGGAGGCAATGAGCAGGCTCACCGTCGCAACGGCCGCTACCACAACCCATGGGCTACGCGGATCAAATTGCCAGCGCCGAGAACGGCCCAGCCGGTTGTCTATTACAATCAGTTCCATGTCTTACCGTATCGGTCGTCGCGCTCGATCTCTTGCGGATCGCATCCGTTCAGACCGTTCCCCCCTCAGGGATTGGTCTCGATCTGCCAAGCAGACCGTTATCCTTCAAGAGCAGTTGGAACAGCGCCTCCCCGGGCCACTGTCCTCCCACGTGCGGTTTGTTCGGATGGATCAGACCACGGCCGTCCTGGCCGTACCCTCACCCGCTTGGGCAACCCGTCTGCGCCAACATCGCACCGCGTTGATGCATATCGTTGGCTCAGCCCTGGGTTCCCCCTGCACTGATATAAGGCTTTGCATCACTCCGGTGCAAGCCCGACCGGTGCAGCGAAACGTTCCGCTCAAACCCCTCCCGCGACACATTGAATCCATGCGTCGCCTCTCGCTTAGCACGAGCAATGCCAGATTGGCTTCAGCCCTCCGACAGCTCGTACACGAATTCCAACGTCAATCTTAAGCGGCGGCGGCGGCCGGTCGCGGGGAGTAAGTGATGGGCGGGCGTTCTCCCCGCTCGAAAGTCACCATGTCCCAGGCGTCCGGCTGCGCGAGCAGCCCACGTAACAGCTTATTGTTCAGCGCATGGCCGGACTTGTAGCCGGTGAATGCGCCGATCAAATTGTGACCCATCAGGTATAAATCGCCGATGGCGTCGAGAATCTTGTGGCGTACAAATTCATCCTGGTAGCGCAGCCCATCGCTGTTGAGCACCCGGAATTCATCCAGTGCAACGGCGTTGTCCAGGCTGGCGCCCAACGCCAGATTGTTGGCTCGCAGATATTCCACATCGCGCATGAACCCGAATGTACGGGCACGCGAGACTTCCTTGACATACGACGTGGTGGAAAAATCGATCGTAGCGTGCTGCTTGCTGGACGAGAACACCGGATGCTCAAAGTCGATCCCGAAGCTGACCTTAAAACCGTCATGCGGATCGAACCGAGCCCATTTATCGTCTTCGGTGACCTGCACCGGCTTCTTGACGCGGATGAAGCGCTTTGGCGCCTCCTGCTCAAGAATGCCCGCCGACTGCACCAGAAAGACGAACGGTCCGGCACTGCCGTCCATGATGGGAACCTCGGGCGCCGACAGCTCGATCAGAGCATTGTCGATCCCGAGGCCCGCGAGAGCTGACATGAGATGCTCGACGGTCGACACCTTGGTGCCATCCGCTTCCAGCGTGGTGTTGAGCATGGTATCGGTCACCGCATGGGCATCCGCCTTGACGTCCGGCGTGCCATCGAGGTCCACGCGCCGAAATACGATGCCGAAATCCGCCGGGGCTGGGCGGATCGCCATGTACACCTTTTTGCCTGTGTGCAGTCCGACGCCAGTGGCGCGAATCGGATGCTGCACGGTTCGTTGTTTCAACATCTCATTTCCTCAGCGGCTGTGCCCGAACACGGCCAAGCATCGACGGACAGCCTGAGACAGACCATCGGTCAGCAAGTTTCGGAATCAGCCCCCGCGATTCTTACTCGATGACGGCGTGCGCCCCTCAGGGCAATATGCGCGCGTCCAACCCGGAACCATACCACAGGTGCATGGTTATCCGGGTGTGACGCGGGCCGAAATCACACCGTCGCCGCGTTCAAGAATCCCCCCGCCATTCCGGTTCAGTCGGCCTGATTACGCAGGAACGCCGGCACATCCAGAACCTCGATATCCAGGTCTGACAGGTCGTCCAGACGCCGGTTCTTCTTCTGGTCGCGACGGATGTAGGTCGGCTTTTCCAGATCGCCGTACTTCACCTGCCCCCCGCTATCGCGGCTGATAGGCGTGACCACTTCGTGATTCTCGTAGGACTGCGACCGCTGGTTTCCACCCAGACCCGTGGCGACCACGGTCACCCGCAGCTCGTCGCCCATGCTCGGATCCAACGCGGTACCCACGATCACCTCGGCGGATTCGGCCGCCATCTCGCCGATCACCTCGTTGACCATTTGGAATTCGAACATGGTCAGATCGTCGCCTGCGGTGATGTTGACCAGGACGCCCTCCGCACCGGTGAGTGTCAGCTCGTCCAGCAGCGGACTCGCCAACGCGGTTTCGGCAGCTTCGCGAGCACGATCTTCACCACTGGAGCGGCCAATGCCCATCATCGCCATGCCAGGAATCGACATCACCTTGCGTACGTCAGCGAAGTCGACGTTGATCAGACCACCGGCCGTGATCAACTCAGCGATACCCTGCACCGCGTTATGCAGCACGTCATTGGCGGACTTGAACGCGCTCTTCACGGTGACGCTCTTGCCCAGCACCGACAACAGCTTTTCGTTCGGAATGACGATCAGGGAATTGACCAGTCCTTCCAGCGACTCGATGCCCCGGCCGGCGACGTCCATGCGCTTCTTGCGCTCGAACGGGAACGGCTTGGTGACAACGGCCACGGTCAGGATTTCCAGTTCGCGGGCGATCTCTGCCACAACAGGCGCCGCACCCGTGCCGGTTCCACCACCCATGCCAGCGGTGATGAACAGCATGTCGGAGCCCTCGATCGTCTCGCGAATGCGTTCGCGATCTTCCATCGCTGCGGCACGGCCGACTTCAGGATCGGCCCCGGCACCCAGACCGCGAGTGATGGTCGAGCCCAACTGCAGGATGGTGTCGGCCGAGCAGGCATCCAGATGCTGCACGTCCGTGTTGGCACAAATGAATTCGACACCCTGAATACCCGCGTCAACCATCTGGTTGACCGTATTGGTGCCGCCGCCGCCGATGCCCATCACCTTGATGACTGGACGATTCGGCTGGTGTTCGATGAGTTCAAAAATCTCAGCCATGGTGTTACCTCGTGTTTGCCCCAAAAAGTCGATCAGAAATTGCCTTGGAACCAGCTCTTCATGCGTTCCCAGACTTGTGCGAAACCGGACCCTTCGGGTTGTCCGGTGTAGTGCGGGAGATTTCTCTGCCCGAAGATGAGCAACCCGATGCCGGTGGCGTGTTGCGGGTTGCGGGCGACGTCGGTCAGCCCTTGTACGGTGTGCGGCATGCCGAGGCGGACCGGTAGGTCAAAGACCTCCTCCGCCAGCTCGACCACGCCTGCCATCTTGCTGCTGCCGCCGGTCAGCACGACGCCGCCGGCCAGCATCTCGTCGAAACCTGACCGGCGCAGCTCGCGCTGAATCAGGAGGAACAGTTCTTCATAGCGAGGGCGGATGACCTCGGCCAGCGTCAGCCGCGACAGGCGACGCGGCGGACGGTCTCCGACGCTATCGACCTCAATCTGTTCGTCGCGCTCGAGCATTTCGGGCAGCGCATGCCCGAACTTCACCTTGATGGCGTCGGCATGCTGGGTGGGGGTACGCAGGGCGACAGCGATGTCGTTTGTCACCTGATCGCCGGCGATGGGGATGACGGCCGTATGGCGAATCGCACCCTTGTGAAAGACCGCGATATCGCTGGTGCCGCCGCCGATATCGACCATGCAGACACCGAGATCCTTTTCATCGTCGGTCAGGACCGCGTAGCTGGACGCCAGCTGTTCCAGAATCAGCTTGTCCACATCCAGCCCACAGCGCAGCACGCACTTGTGAATATTCTGCGCGGCCGACACGCTGCCGGTGACCATGTGCACCCGGGCTTCGAGACGCACGCCGGACATGCCAATCGGTTCCTGGATACCCTCCTGGTCGTCCACCGCGAATTCCTGTGGCAGTACGTGCAAGGTCTTCTGGTCGGCCGGGATTGCCACTGCACAGGCCGCATCGATCACACGATCGACATCCGCCTCGCTGACCTCTTTGCTGCGCACGGCGACAATGCCGTGCGAGTTCAGACTCTTGACGTGACTGCCGGAAATCCCCGTGTAAACCGACTGGATACGGCAGCCGGCCATCAGTTCAGCCTCTTCGACCGCCCGCCGGATCGACTGCACGGTGGACTCGATATTGACCACCACGCCCTTTTTCATCCCGGTGGATGGGTGCGTGCCGATGCCGATGATCTCGATCACCTGTTGCTCGTTCAGCTCGCCGACGATCGCGGCGACCTTCGAGGTGCCGATATCCAGCCCGACGATGAGATCTTTCTGTACTTTTCTCGACATGGCGTCAGTTCCTCTCTGAGGTTTGCGGGGGTTCACGCCAGCCCACTGCAAACCCATTGGTGTAGCGAAGATCAATCGTGGCCACGGCCTGCCAGCGCTCGGCCAGTGCCTGGCGAACCGGGCCGGCGAAGCGCTGCATGCGTTCAGGAATCCCCGTGCGACCCAGTCGCAGCTGCACGCCATCGGAGAGTTCCGCCGTCCAGGCACCGCGGTCGTCAATGGCCAGAGCGTTGAGTTCCACGTCACCCAAGGCCGGGGTCTCCATCAGCACTGCCCATTGCTTGAGCATGTCCTGCCGTGCTTCCGGGGGCCCGTCCAGACGCGGCAATCCGCTCGGCCAGCTCGCCTGCGGGGGCGAAAAAATGGTGCCGTCGCCAGCGATCAGGGCCGAGTCGCCCCAACGGGCAACCGCTCGGTGTTCGGCAACGCGGGCCAGCAAACGGTCTGGAAACCGGCGCGAGACCTGTGCGGACGCCACCCAGGGCAACGCTTCGAGGCTGCGTTCAACGGCTTCCGGAGACACCTTGAACAACCCGGCGTCCAGATAACCGATCGTCGCGGCGCGCACGGCCTGAGGATCGGAATCCACCACCCCGTGCACCTCCAGATTCAAGGGTCCGGACTGGCTCGCCAGCACCCAGAACACCACCAGGGCCGTGACCAGCGTCAGCAACAACGTGCCGAACCAAGGCCGCTTGGGCGCATCCGTCGCGACCGCGCGAATGGGCCGCAGGGCGTCGATGGCCACACTCATGGCGTGCCCTCCAACGTGGTCGTCAGAATCCGGACCACCAGATCTTCCATGGACCAGCCCAGCGCCGCAGCGGCCTTCGGCACCAGCGAATGCGTGGTCATGCCCGGGGTGGTGTTCACCTCCAGCAACTTCGGCTGGCCGTCCGCATCGATCATTAGATCCACGCGTCCCCAGCCAGCGCAGCCCAGCACGCGATAGGCCTCGGCAGCGAGCCGCGCAACGGCGGTTTGCATCTCGGGCGCTAGCCCGCAGGGAATCAGATAACGGGTGTCGTCTGACAGGTACTTGGCTTCGTAGTCGTAGAAACCGGCGGCGGCCTCGATTCGGATCGGCGGCAACCAGGTCTCGCCGACGACGCCCAGGGTGTACTCGGCGCCCCGGATCTCGGCCTCGATCAACACCGGCCCCGGGTGCTCGGCGGCAGCAGCCACCGCCAGACGCAGGCTATCGGCATCCGCCGCACGCGCCACACCCACGCTGGAGCCCTGCCATGCCGGCTTGACGAACACCGGCAGGCCGAGCCGATCGATGATGGCATCGATATCGACCTGGGCCGACTCACGCAACAGCACATCGTCGGCAACCGGCAGCTTGGCCTGACGCCAAAGCGCCTTGGTTGCGCCCTTGTCCAGCGAGTTGGCGCTGGCCTGCAGGCCGCTTCCCGTCACCGGGAGACCTTGCAGCGCGCAGGCCCCTTGGAGAATGCCGTCCTCCCCCGGCGTGCCGTGGAGAATATTGAACACCCGGTCGAAACCTTGGGCTTTGAGCTGCAGCAGGTCAGCCGGTTGCGGATCGACGCGATGCGCATCCACGCCAGCAGCCAACAGGGCATCCAGCACGCAGGCGCCGGAATCCAACGACACCGCGCGCTCAGCGGACCAGCCGCCCATCAACACCGCCACGCGACCGAAGGCGGCGGGGTTTGGAGCGGGATTCGAACCAGGCAACGGCATCACGCGACCTCCCCGACAATGCGGACTTCGGGGACCAGATCCACAGCGAACTTGTGCTGAACCGTTTCGCGTACCTGCGTGATTAGCGATTCGATGTCGGCGGCCAGCGCATGGCCGCGATTGATAATGAAGTTCGCATGCTTGGTCGACACCTCGGCATCACCGATCTGGTGGCCCTTGAGCCCGGCGGCCTCGATCAAGCGAGCGGCGTGATCGCCAGTCGGATTGCGAAACACCGATCCGCAGGATGGCTTGCCCACGGGTTGCTTGGCCTTGCGTTCGGCAATCATGTCGCGGATGCGACCGGCGGCGCCGCCGTTTTCGTCCGGCTGCAACTCCAGTTCCGCGGCGACGAACCAGAGATGGGGTTCCGGCGGGGTCACGCTGCGGTAGCCGATCTCGAAGGCCTCGGCACCTAGCGTACGGGTGCTGCCGTCGCGGCCGATCACGTTCACCGAGCGCACGACGGACCAGGTTTCGCCACCCCAGGCACCTGCGTTCATCGCCAGCGCGCCGCCTATCGTGCCGGGAATTCCGGCAAAGAACTCACCACCGGCCAATCCCCAGCTCGCGGCGAGCTTGGCCAGCCGTGCGCAGTGCACGCCAGCCTCAACGAAAATGCGGGTATCGTCCACACGCCGCACCGTATCCAACACCCCGTGGATGCTGACCGTTGTGCCGCGGAATCCGCCATCGCGAATCAGCAGATTACTGCCCAGGCCAATCCACAGAATCGATTCGCCAGTCGGCAAGCGGTGCATGAACTCTGCGAGATCGTCACCATCCGCCGGCTTGTAGTACCGGTCGGCCGGGCCACCGACACGCCAACTGGTGTAGCGCATCAGCGGTTCGTTGATCCGCAGTTCGCCGCGCAGGTGCCCGAGACTCACGGTGCACCCCCAAACTGCGACATCAACACGCTCGGCAGGCTGCCAACATTGCCGGCGCCCAGCGTTAGCAGCACATCGTTCGCCTGCAGTACGTCGGCCAGCACGTCCGGAACCTCCCCGATCGAATCGACGAAGATCGGTTGCGACTTGCCACGAGCACGGATGCCTCGCGCCAGGGCTCGACCGTCGGCGCCGGCGATCGGTTGCTCACCGGCGGGATAGACTTCGCTGAGCAGCAGCGTGTCGACATCCGCCAATACGTTGCAGAAATCGTCGAAAAGATCCCGCGTCCGGGTGTAGCGATGTGGCTGGAAAACAACCACCAGCCGGCGTTCCGGCCAGGCCGCACGCATGGCTGTTATCGTCGCCTGGACTTCGCGTGGATGGTGACCGTAGTCGTCCACCAGCATCACGGTGCCGCCGTCGACGACCAGCTCCCCGACCCGCTCGCAACGTCGGCCGATGCCGCCGAACTGACTCAGCGCTCGACCAATCGCTTCGGCGCTCACATCCAGCTCATGGGCCACGGCGGCGGCCGCCAGCGCATTGAGCACGTTGTGCTCCCCCGGCAGGTTCAGGTGCACACGCGTCGGCGAGACGGCATTGGGAAGGTGCAAGTCAAAGTGACTGCCAGAGCCATCCACCGACACGTCGGTGGCCCGCACATCGGCGGATTCACCCAGGCCGTACGTCAGATGTGGACGACCGAATTCCGGAAGCAGCTCCTCCACCACAGCGTCATCGACGCATAGCACCGCCAAACCATAGAACGGCAACTGATGAATGAATTCGATGAAGGTCCGCTTGAGCTGACTGAACTCGCCGCCGTATGTCTCCAAGTGGTCCGAATCAATATTCGTCACCACGGCCATCAACGGCATTAGATGCAGGAACGACGCGTCTGACTCATCCGCCTCGGCGACCAGATAAGGTCCTTCGCCCAGACGTGCGTTGGCGCCGGCAGATAACACCTTGCCGCCGACGACAAAGGTCGGGTCCAGCTCGCCCTCCGCCAGCACGGCGGCGACCAGGCTGGTCGTTGTCGTCTTGCCATGCGTACCCGCCACGGCAATGCCGTAGCGGAAACGCATCAGCTCGGCGAGCATCTCCGCGCGGCGAACCACCGGAATCCGGTGCTCCTGCGCATAGGCGACCTCGGGGTTCTCGGGGTCCACCGCAGTGGACGTCACCACAACATCGGCATCGACGACATTGTCAGCCGCATGACCGATCGCAATCTCAGCCCCCAGGGAACGCAAGCGCTCGACCGTCGGTGATGCCCGAAGGTCGCTGCCGGCCACTTGGTATCCAAGGTTCAGCAGCACCTCGGCAATACCCGCCATACCGACGCCGCCGATCCCGATCATGTGAATACGACGGACGCGACGCATCGGCTGGTCCACGACACTGCGGTGCCTCATGCGGCACCCCCGGCATCCAGACAAACGTCCACGATCCGCTGGCAGGCATCCGGCCAGGCCATGCGCCGCGCGTTGGTGGCCATTTCGAGCCGACGTGCGCGATCGCTTAGCAGCGGTAGAAGAGCATCCGCGAGCGATTCCGCCGTCAGGCCGGATTCAGGCATCAGCACAGCGGCATCCGCATCGGCCAGATAAGCCGCATTCGCCGTCTGATGGTCGTCTACGGCGGCCGGGAATGGCACCAGAATCGACGGGCAGCCGGCAGCCGCAAGCTCGGCAACGGTCAATGCGCCGGACCGGCAGACCACGATGTCCGCGGCGGCATAGGCGGCGGCGATGTCATCGATGAATTCCCGGATCGTTGCCTCAACGCCGGCCTGAGCATAGGCGGCTTCAGCAACGGCCAGCGTGCGCCCGCCCTGATGTGTCACAACCGGCCGCTGAGCCGGATCGATCAAGGCGAGTGCTGCCGGCACGCGCTCATTCAGCGCCCGAGCACCCTGGCTGCCACCGACAACCAGCAGCCGTGGCCGCTCGCTATCGGGCACCTGTCGCTGCTCCGGCGCGGGCAGGGCCGCGAACACCGACCGCACGGGGTTGCCCACCACCTCGGCCTGGGCCAAAGCACCCGGAAACGCCTGCAGACTCACGGTGGCCAGCCGCGACAGAACACGGTTGGTCATGCCGGGCGCGGCATTCTGCTCATGAATCACCAGCGGGACCCGACGCAACCATGACGCCAGCCCCGTCGGCCCCGCGACAAAACCGCCCATTCCGAGCAGCACGTCCGGTTGCTCTTCACGCAGCAGCTGCCAGCATTGAGCCACGGCGCGCAGCAAGCGCAACGGCGCCTGTAGCAGGGTCAAGGCACCCTTTCCGCGCACGCCGGCGATGGTGAGCCAGCGAGCCGGAATCGACCGCCCCTTGAGAATGCGCGCCTCGAAACCCTGCTCGGTGCCCAGCCAGACCACGTCATGGCCCATCTCCAGCAGGCGCTCGGCAACGGCCAGACCCGGAAACACGTGCCCACCGGTACCACCGGCTGCGATCGCGACCTTCATCGGGCCGCTCCTGCCGGTCGCGCAGGACCGTCGGTTTTCTCCGCCATCCGGTTCTCGCGATCCACCCGCAGCAACAACCCGAGCGAAGCACAGGTCACCAGCAAACTGCTGCCGCCGTAGCTGATGAAGGGCATGGTCAGGCCCTTGGTGGGCAGCACGCCCATGTTCACGGCGATGTTGATCGATGCCTGTAGGCCGACCCAGGCGGCAATGGCCCAGGCCACATACGCGCTGAAGAAGTCCTCGCGATTGGCGGCCGTTTGCGCCACCAGAAATCCGCGCCAAACCAGCACGCCGAACACCGCCATTAACACCACGACGCCGACCAGGCCGAGCTCTTCGGCAATCACGGCGAACAAAAAATCGGTATGCGTTTCCGGCAGGTAAAGCAGTTTCTGAATGCTGTTGCCAAAGCCGACACCGGTCCATTCGCCCCGCCCAATAGCGATTAGCGACTGCGTGAGCTGGAAGCCACCATCAAAGGGGTCGGCAAATGGATCACGAAAGCTGGAGAGTCGCTTCAGGCGGTACGGCGAGGACACGAGCAGCACCGCCAGCGTGCCGACGCCCACCGAGCCCAGCAGCAACAGATGGAGCAGCTTGGCACCGGCGAGGAACAGCATGACCGCGGCCACGGCCAGCAGCACAGCGGTCGATCCGAAATCAGGTTCCGCCAGCAGCAACACGGCCGCGACGCCGAGCGGAAGCACCGGCCGCAAAAGACCGCGGATTCTGGTCTGGACCTGTGCCCGGTGGCGGGTCACATAGCTGGCCAGATAAAGAATGATGCAAAGCCGCGCAACTTCTGACGCCTGGAGATTCACCGGCCCGAGATCCAGCCAGCGACGGGCACCGTTGACTTCGTGCCCGATGCCCGGAATCAAAACCAGCACCAGCAGCAACAACCCGAATCCCAGCAGCGCGAAACCCGCACGGGACCAATACCGCATCGGAATCGAATACATCGCCGCCGTCGCGATCAGACCCAAACCGGCGAACGCCAGCTGGCGGCGGAAGTAGTACAGCATGTCACCGGTCTGGCGCTCGGCGACCGCCACCGACGCCGATGCCACCATGATCAGGCCGAAGACCAGCAGTAACCCCCCAGCCCCCAGCAACCAGTGATCGGTGTAACGACCCTGCAGGGTCGGCCGCAGCATCAGCGTGTTCAAGCGGAGCATGCGTCACCTCCGCCACCGACGAGTTCGACAAAACGCTCGCCGCGTTCGATGTAATCGCGAAACTGATCCTGGCTGGCGCAGCCCGGCGACAGCAGCACCGTGTCGCCATTGGAGGCAATGGACCGGGCTCTCTGCACGCTTGCGGCCAGATCGGCCTCGACGTGTATGGGCAGGCTCCCCTCCAGGTGAGCGCGAATCCGTCCGGCGTCGTGGCCATAAAGAATCGCGGCCCGGCCGCGTGATGCCAACGGCTCAGCCCAGGGTTGGAAATCACCGTCCTTCGCCAGACCACCAGCGAGCAACACAATCGGCGGCGTCACGCCGTTGAGCGCCGCCAGCGTGGCACCGACATTGGTGCCCTTGGAGTCGTTGATCCAGGTTACGCCGTTCTGCTCCGCCACCCACTGGCAGCGATGAGGCAGGCCGGGAAACTGCGTCAAAGCTTCGCGCACCCGGCCGTCGTCAGGCTCGACACCCACCGACTCCAGCAGGGCCAGTGCCGCGGCCACGTTGGACAAATTGTGATCACCGACCAGCCGCAACTCGGACGCGGTGATCCATGTGGCCTGTTGATGCAGCAGTGCTGTCCGCCCCGACTGCGAGCGGATTTCCCAGTCCGCAGCGACCCTCGCGCTAAAGGTTCGGCGAATGTCCGACGTGGGCATGGCTGCAACAGCCGGATCGTCCAGATTGACTACGGCGCAACGCGCGCCCTGGTAAATGCGCGATTTCAGCGCGGTGTAATGTTCCAGCGTCTCGTGCCGGTCGATGTGATCGGCGCTGACATTCAGAACGCAGGCGGCATCGCAACGTAGGCTTTCGGTCAGCTCGAGCTGAAAGCTGGATAACTCCAGAACGGCGAGATCGGCCTCCTGTGACAACAACTCCAGCGCTGGCGTACCGATGTTGCCTCCGACAGCCACCCGCTTGCCGGCTGCCTCGAGCAAGACCTGCAGCAGCGTGACCACGGTGCTCTTGCCATTCGAACCGGTCACACCGATGACCGGCTTGTCCCAGGCACGGGCAAACAGCTCGATATCGCTGATAACCGGAATGCCACGCGAACGCGCCTCGACGAATAGGGGATCGTCAAAGGGCAAGCCCGGTGAGGCAAGGACCGCATCAACGCCCAGCAACAGGTCCACGGAAAAGGGGCCAAGATGCAGGTCGATACCGTCCTGCCAGGTATCGGCAAGCGCCAGGTCGGCGCGGTTGTCCGCGGCACGCAGCTGTGCGCCCTGTTCCAGCATATCGCGAACAGCCGAACGACCGGTCAGACCCAGACCGGCGACCAACCAGAACTGTTGGGCGACGCCGCTCATCGCACCTTCAACGTGGAGAGGCCGATCAAGACCAAGACCAGGGTGATGATCCAGAAGCGCACGATGATCTTTGGCTCGGCCCAGCCCTTGAGCTCGAAATGATGATGCAGCGGCGCCATGCGGAAGATGCGGCGCCCGGTCAGCTTGAAGGAGGCCACTTGCAGAATCACGGACACGGTCTCGGCGACAAACACGCCGCCCATGACGACCAGCACCAGTTCCTGCCGAACCATCAGCGCGACCACGCCCAGTGCACCGCCTAACGCCAGCGCCCCGATGTCGCCCATGAACACCTGGGCCGGGTAGGTGTTGAACCACAGAAAGCCCAGACCCGCACCGCCAATAGCCGTACAGAAGATGGCCAGTTCGCCAACGCCGGCCACGTAGGGAATCCCCAGGTACTCGGAATACACCGTGTTGCCGGTGGCGTAAGCGAACACGCCTAGCGCCGAGGCAACCAGCACGCAGGGCATGATCGCCAGGCCATCCAGCCCATCGGTGAGGTTCACCGCGTTGCTGGTGCCAACAATGACCAGATAACCCCAGAGCACGAAGAAGCCGCCCAGCGGGATGGCCAGCTCCTTGAAGAACGGGAAATAAAGCGTGGTTTCCACCGGCGTCTCGGCCGTCGCGTAAAGCACTCCGCTCGCCATAAAGCCAGTCAGGCTCAGCCAGAAGTACTTCGCTTTGGCCGACAGGCCTTTGGAATTACCGAAGCGGATTTTCCGGTAGTCATCAATAAAGCCGACGATGCCGAATGCGACGGTGACGAACACCGCAATCCACACGAAGCGGTTACTCAGGTCCGACCACAGCAGGGTCGCGATAATCACGGCTGCCAGGATCAGCAACCCACCCATGGTGGGCGTGCCGGCCTTGACCAGGTGGCTTTGCGGCCCGTCGTCGCGAATGACCTGGCCGATCTGCCGGCTGGTCAGCCGGCGGATCAGGATCGGCCCGAAGACCAGCGACACGACCAAGGCGGTCAGCACCCCGAGAATCGCGCGAACCGTCAGGTAATCGAACAGGTTGAAGCCGCTGTAGATCCGCTCCAGCACATCGGTCAGGTGGTACAGCATCAGTGCACCTCCGCCACGGCCAGCGCCTGGACCAGGCGCTCCATGCGCGCGCCGCGTGATCCCTTGACGAGCAGGCAGACGTCTTCATCCAGCGCCTCGGCGACCTGCTCCACCAGTGCGTCCATGGAGTCCGCCACGCTGGCACCGGCGCCGAACCCGTCGGCCGCATGAACCGCGAGATCGCCGATCAAGAACAGCCGCTGTACACCGGCAGCACGCGCCTGCTCACCCGCTTGCCGATGCGCCTGCTGAGCATCCGCGCCTAGTTCATTCATATTGCCTAGAGCCAGCCAGCGCCGGCCGTCCTGCTGAGCCAGCACGCTTAGCGCCGCCGCCAGGGACGCCGGATTGGCGTTGTAAGTGTCGTCAAGGATTTGCGCGCCGGTCGCGGCCACGCGGGGGGTCATCCGTCCGGGCGCAGGTTCAAGCCGCCTCAACCCGTCGGCAATCTGGGCCGCGCTGCAACCCAGTACATGGGCCGCTGCCGCTGCTGCCAGGGCGTTCATCACGTTATGTCGGCCGGCCACTGGCAGACGGACCTCGACGCGCTCATCGACCAGGACCAGCGTGAACAGCGTCCCGGTCGCGTCGGGTCTCAGGGCCTTCGCTGTCACCTCCACTGGTGCCGTCAAGCCAAAGCGCAGCCTGCGATGGCCTTGCGCCAGACCCGTCCACAGATCGGCATAGGCGTCATCGGCATTGATCACCGCCACGCCGTCCTCACTCAACCCTCCGTAGATTTCACCCTTGGTCCGAGCCACACCGTCCAACCCGCCAAAGCCTTGCAGGTGAGCGGCTGCGGCATGGGTGATCACTGCGACTTGCGGCGGGGCAATGCCGACCAGCTCGGCGATATCGCCAGGCTTGCTCGCGCCCATTTCCAGCACCGCGTAGCGATGCTGCGCGCGCAGGCGCAGCAGGGTCAGTGGCAAGCCAATGTGGTTGTTCAGGTTCCCATGCGTCGCCAGCGTCGATCCCACAGGCTCAAGAATCGCCGCCAGCATTTGCTTGACGGTGGTCTTGCCGTTGCTGCCGGTCACGGCCACGACGCGCAGGTCGTGGCGCTGCAACCAACCGCGGGCCAGCGACTGCAATCCGCGCAGGCTGTCGTCGACCAGAACCTGCGGAAAATCCAGTTCGGTCAGCTCCGAAACCAGCGCGCCGGCGGCACCCAGCGAGGCCGCCTTGCGTACGTAGGTGTGCCCGTCGAAACGTTCACCCTTGAGCGCGACATACAAGTCCTGCGCCTGCAAGGTCCTGGTGTCCTGCGTCACGCCGGTGAACGCGGCGGCCTGCCCGTGCAGCGTGCCGCCGGTCGCCTGTGCAACCCAGTCAAGCGTGTCCATGGGACACCTCGCTGCCGGTCTCACCGTGCAAGATCTGGGAAACGATGCCGCGATCCGAAAACGGACGACGTTCAGCACCGATGATCTGCTCGGTTTCATGCCCCTTGCCGGCGATCAACACGATGTCGCCGGCCTTGGCTTCGCCAATCGCCATCCGGATCGCGCGCTCGCGGTCATGTTCGACACGCACATGGCGACGCTCGCGCATGCCGCCGAGAATCGACGCCACGATGTCGTAGGGCGATTCGCTGCGCGGGTTGTCATCGGTGACCACCACGGCATCGGCCAGGCGGGCCGCAGCACTGCCCATCAGGGCGCGCTTGCCTGTATCCCGGTCGCCACCGCAGCCAAACACGCAGATGAGCCGTCCAGCGCAATGAGGCCGCAAGGATTCCAGCGCATGGGCCAGGGCCTGCGGTGTGTGCGCATAGTCAACAACGGCCAGTGGCGCGTCTGGCGCCGCGAAGCCCTCCATGCGACCCGGCACCGTCCCGAGCTTGGGCAGCACCTCGGCAATGGCGTCCAGATCGATGCCGCGATGTTCCAGCACCGCCGCCACCGCCAGCAAATTGTAGATGTTGAAGCGGCCCAGCAGCCCGCTGTCCACCGTGCGGGAACCAGCAGGCGTTTGCAGCCGGAAATGCAGCCCTTTGGTCGTCAGCCGCACATCGCGCGCCAATGCGAATGCACCGGCATCTGGCGTCTCGCCCTCAATGCCATACACACAGGTCGGCAGATCAGCTCGCAGTTCGCCCGACCACAACGCGCCAAGATCATCATCGCGGTTCAGCACGGCCAAACCCAGACTCGGCACATCGAACAACAGCCGCTTGGCCGCTGCGTAGCGCTGCAGATCACCGTGGTAGTCCAGGTGGTCGCGGCCCACGTTGGTCAGAATCCCGACATCGAATTCAACGCCGGCGACGCGGCCCTGATCCAGGGCATGCGACGAGGTTTCCATGACCAGCGCACGGGCGCGGTCATCGACCAAGCGGCGCATCCAACGCTGGATGCGCACGGCATCCGGCGTTGTGTGGCTGGCCAGCTCCAGGGCGTCAACCGGGCCGTAACCCAGCGTGCCGAGGTAGCCGGCAGATTCCCCGAGTCGGGTCAGTGCGTGGGCCAGCAGATAGGCTGTGGATGTCTTGCCGTCGGTACCGGTGATGCCGACACAGAACAGCTCCCGCGATGGATGATCGTAGTAGCGGGCCGCGATCTCGCCGACATGTTGGCGCAACTGCTCAACGGGCCACGCAGGCACGTTCAGTTGCGGCACGTCGACGCCAGGCTCCGGCTCCCACAAGACGGCCGCTGCGCCGTGCTTGAGCGCATCGTCCACATAGTTCAAGCCGTGCGACTCAAAGCCACTGCAGGCCAGGAACAAACCACCATCCCGCACGCGACGGGAATCGGTCTCGACGCCGCGCACCGACACGCTCAGATCCGTGCCTGACGACACCAGTCCGTCCAGCAATGCCGCCAGCGCCCGCCGAGGTTGAGCCAGTGCCACCATCATGTCGGCGAAGATTGGTCGGTGGAGGCCGTCAACGCCTCCGAAGCGGGCGGCTGAAAGTCAGCCGGGGGAATTCGCAGCAGGCGGGCGGCGCTTTTCATGACTTTGGCGAACACCGGGGCGGCCACGACGCCACCGTAGTAGCCGCCGTGCTGCGGCTCATCGATCACGACCAGACCGACAACCTGCGGGTTGTCGGCCGGGAGCATGCCGGCGAACAGCGCCATGTGGGTGTTTTCGTCGTAGCCGTCGGCCTTGACCTTGCGGACCGTGCCGGTCTTGCCGGCGACTCGGTAACCGGGCACAGCCGCCCGATTCGCCGTGCCGTCCGGCGCCACGACACCTTCCAGCCAGTGGCGTACGCGCTGGGCGTTCTCCACCGACACGACCTGCCGCAGCGGCGGAGGCACCTCATCCAGCTTGACCAGCGACAGTGGCCGCAGTCGGCCGTCGTCAGCCAGGCTCGCGTAGGCCCGACCCAGCTGCAGCGCCGTGACCGCAAGCCCATATCCATACGAAGCCGTGGCGGTCGCAATCTCACCCCATTCGGTGAAGTGACGCATCACGCCACTGGCCTCGCCGGGAAACCCGGTCCCGACGGTCTCGGCCAGACCAAAATCGTTATAGGCCGACCACACCCCTTCGGCCCCCACCTGCAAACCGATCTTCGCCGCGCCGACCTGGCTCGATTTGCGTAGGACACCCGCCAGATCCAGCTGCCCGTACCCGCGAAAATCACGGATCTGCAAACGGCCGACCTTGTAATACCCGAGGCCGGTGTCGATCTGTGTGCGCCAGTCGATGATGCCCGCATCCATGGCCTGGGCAATCAACAGCGGCTTAACCGTTGAGCCCGGCTCAAAGGTGTCGGTGATGACACGGTTACGCACGCCAGCCGTGCCGATCTCGTCACGCCGGTTGGGATTGAAGCCCGGCTGACTCGCCATCGCCAGCACCTCGCCGGTGCGCGGGTCCAGCAGCAGGACCAAGCCGCCGCGAGCACCCGAGCGGTCCACGGCATCCTTGAGCTCGCGGTAGGCCACATACTGCAGCCGCAGGTCGATCGACAGGTGGAGATCCTCGCCCGGATCGGGTGGCGTGAACTCGGCAAGATCCTCCACGACACGACCGGTGCGATCGCGAATGACACGCCGGCTGCCCGGTGTGCCCTGCAGCCATTCATCGTAGGCCAGCTCCATGCCCTCCTGGCCGCGGTTGTCGATATTGGTCACGCCCACGAGCTGCGAGGCGATCTCACCGGCCGGATAGAAGCGGCGGTATTCACGCTGTAGAAACACGCCCTCGGCATTAACCGCCTGAACACGACGAGCGTCTGCAGGCGCCATATGCCGCCGCAGGTAAACGAAGCGGCGCGATTCTCGGGCCTGAAGAAACGCCCGGAGTTCATCTGGCGCCTGCCCCAGAAGGCGCGCGACCAGCGGTAGCGAGGCGGTATCGGCCAACAAATCTTCCGGCACGGCCCAGACGGACTCGACCGGCGCCGACAATGCCAGCGGCTCGCCACGGCGGTCGCGAATCGCGGCCCGGCCAGCCGGCACCTGCACCGTGCGCTCGAATCGCTTCGCGCCTTCGGCCTCCAGAAAATCCCGGTCGCGGACCTGTAGCTCAAAAGCTCGCCCGACCAGCGCAAACACGCCGAGACCCAGACCCAGCAGAATCACCCTCGCGCGCCACGGCGAGACCGGCTGCGGCTCGGCAGCCTCAACGCGATGATTGTTCCGCGCACGCGTCATGGCGTGACCTCCACGGCGACGAACTCGTCGGGCTCCTGCATGTCCAGCCGTTCCCGCGCGACGCGTTCGACCTGACCGTGTGCAGCCAGCGCGGCTTCTTCAAGCTGCAGCTGCGCCCATTCGGTCTTAAGACGGTCGCGCTCCCAGCTCAGCTCCTGCTGAGCATCAAGCAGTGCCCGACTACGATGCTTGCTCACCGCAACGGCGATGGCTGTGGTCGCAATCAGCGTCGCGATCACAGCAGTACCCCAGCCCCTGCGCATGGCTCACCTCCGCCGGCGGCGTTCAGCCGCTCGCAGGGTGGCGCTGCGCGCACGGGGATTGCTCGCCACTTCGTCCGGGCCGGGACGCAGCTTGCGCACGACCAGATCCAGCTCGGCGGGCGGGCGTGGCGCAGCCGGGACCGGCGGCAGCGGCGGCTCGGCGTAATGGCGCATGAAGCGCTTGACGATGCGGTCTTCCAGCGAATGAAAGGTGATCACTGCCAGGCGCCCGCCATCGGCGAGCACGTCCATGCTCTGCGCCAGACCTTGCTCCAGCGCATCCAGCTCGCGATTGATGTGCATGCGAACGGCCTGAAAGCTGCGCGTCGCCGGATGCGATGCGCCGGGCTTGCGTCGCACGATGCCGTCAATCAACCGTGCCAAGTCTGCAGTTGTCAGGAGCGGCGACTCATCGCGCACGCGGACGATGGCCGCAGCGATGCGGCGAGATTGCCGTTCTTCGCCGTAGCGCCACAGCACATCGGCGATCTCGCGGGCATCCGCACGTGCCAGCCACTGCGCCGCGGTCTCACCGGCAGTGGAATCCATACGCATGTCCAGAGGCCCTTCGCGCATGAAGCTGAATCCACGCTCCGCATTGTCGAGCTGGGGCGAAGAGACACCCAGATCCAGCAACAGACCATCGACGGCGCCGGTCAGCCCGGCATCCGCGACCCACTCGCCCAGAGTCTCGAAACCGCCGTGAACCAGCTGCAGACGCGGATCACCCCGGAACCGCAGCCAGCCCGCCTGGCAGGCCGCCTGATCCTTGTCGAAGGCGATGACACGACCGCCAGGCCCCAACCGCTCCAGCAGGCCCGCGGTATGACCGCCACGGCCAAAGGTGCCGTCGATGTAGCAGCCATCCGGACGCAGCGCCAAGGCATCCAGCGCAGCGTCGTATAGCACCGAAATGTGCCGTTCGGCCGCCATCAGTAAACCGTCGATTCGTTGCGTCGAGACCGCCATGTCACAGACTCACCTCGGCCAATGCCGCGTCGAGCTCCTCTGCCGACACTCGTTCGGGGGCCATGGCTTCGCGATAAAGCGGCTCCGACCAGATTTCGAGCTTGTTGATCTGACCCACGATGGCGATGCGCTGTTCCAGCCGGGCCTCGCTGCGCAACTCGGGCGGCAGCAGCATGCGGCCCTGCTTGTCCAGCTCGATGTCCTTGGCGTGGCCGACAATGCGGCGGCGCAGGAATTCGAACGGCTTGGTCGAGGGCAGTGCCTTGAGCTGCGCCTGCACCGAATCCCATTCCGGCAATGGATACAAGACAAGCAGCCTGTCGTCCGGCTTGGCCGGCAACGTGATCTTGAGACGCGCGCCGCACAGCTCGGACAGGGGCTGGCGATAACGTGCCGGCAAGGCCACGCGCCCCTTTGTGTCCATTGTCAGCAGGTCTGTCCCGCTGAAGCTGATCATTGCGTTGCCCTCGTCCCGGTAACCGGGAGGAATTGCTAACCCACAATTCCCCACTTCAAACCATTGGCGGGACTATAGGAGCCACCGCATAGCCCGTCAAGGTGAAATATTGGTTAATAAGCTGTGGGAAACCACAGCTAAAACAGGGGTTTAGGGCATAGCCCTCATCCAAGCCGAGCGGGGAGACATGGACAACAAAACAACGACTTAAGGGCGCATTCTAAAGTGAATACACAGCGTTTTGAGACGCATTTTGCCTGCGCGGGTGGTGAAAGGTGGGGAATTTTTCCGACAAGCGGTCCCCCAGTGGGGGAAGGTGTCGTTTCAAAGGCAGAAAGAACGGAGTCGGCCGATAAGCCGGGTTCTGTCGAGGGCAATCATTCATCTGGGATCCGCGTCGCCACGGACCTCAAGCAGCCTACCCGGGAACAGCGCGGGCCACGCCTATGGTTCCCCTATTTGGCCTTGCTCCGGGTGGGGTTTACCGTGCCGCTTCCGTTGCCGGTTGCGCGGTGCGCTCTTACCGCACCGTTTCACCCTTACCTGTGCACCACCGAAGTGGGCCATCGGCGGTTTGTTTTCTGTTGCACTGGCCGTCGGCTCACGCCGCCCAGGCGTTACCTGGCACCCTGCCCTATGGAGCCCGGACTTTCCTCCACACATGAAACGTGCAGCGATTGCCTGGCCGACTCCGGCGCGCATGGTACCGGAAACCGGCAAGAAACCCTGATATCGCCGCTCAATCCGGCGATTGATCCTGCTTGAGCTCCAGGGCACGCTGGTAGAGAGCATTTCGCGGCTGTCCGGAAACGTCGGCAGCGACGCGTGCGGCCTGTTTCGTCGGCAGACTGGCCAGCAAGAGCATCAGCAGCCGGTCAACGTCCACCGTGGACTCGACCGCGGCCAGGGGACATCCGCCGACAACCAGCACCATCTCTCCGCGTATCGCCTCGGGATGGGCCTCGGTCCAATCCAACAAATCCGCCAAGGTCGCGCCTACGAATTGCTCGAAGCGCTTGGTGAGTTCGCGCGCCAGCCAAGCCGGACGGTCAGCACCGAACCGAGCGGCCATGTCGCCAAGGGTCGCCACGATTCGATGCGGCGCCTCGAAAAACACCAGCGTACGTTGCTCATTCCGCAGCGCATCGAGCGCCTGACCGCGGGCGCCGCTCTTGGCAGGCAGAAACCCCTCGAAGGCAAAACGGTCGGTCGGAAGCCCGGTGGCGCACAAGGCCGTCAGAATGGCGCTGGGTCCGGGGACCGGAACCACTTGCACCCCCTGCGCCCGCGCGGCGCGCACCAGACGGAAGCCCGGATCACTCACCAAGGGCGTGCCAGCGTCGGAGATCAACGCAATCGCATCGCCTTGCAGCAGACGGTCGACGAGGCCAGCGACCTGCTCCCGCTCGTTGTGGTCATGCAAGGCGCGCATCGGCACTTTCGAACCGATATGCGCCAGTAGGCGCTGGCTGGTGCGGGTGTCCTCGGCGCAGATCAGGCTCACGCCCGACAGCACCGCGCCCGCTCGCGGGGACAAATCCCCCAGATGGCCGATCGGCGTAGCGACCACGTACAGCCGACCGGGCTCGACGGCGAAATCTTCGGGCACTGGGTACACTTCGCACATGAATCTGCGCGCACCTTACCCGATTTGCCTGGCGGCTCTCGCCGGGTTGTTGTTGGCGGCTTGTTCGACGACACCCGTTCCGCCGACGACGCCGACTGTCAACGCACCCACGACCCCGATTGAGGTTCCAGCGGCGGAACGGGCCTCCCGCTTGATGCAGCAGGCATCCGGCGCGGTCGAGCCCCGCAGCAGCGAGCTTCGACTACAGGCCGCCGAGCAGTACATAAAAGCGCAGGACATCAACGCCGCGGTGCGCGCGCTCACCGGCGTGAACGAGCAGGCGCTATCGGCAGACCAACGCGTGTTGCCGGCTATCCTGCGCGCGGAGATGGCCTTGCAGCAGGGGCACCCACTGCCGGCGCTCAACGTGCTGCCGCCGCCGGCCCCGGGCTACCGGCCGGAGTACAACGATCGCATCCAGTCCGCCTACGCGGAGGGCTTGTTCCAGATCGGAGACCTGCCCTACGCGGTGGAAGCGCTGGTGCAGCGCGAGGCCTACCTGACCAACCGTGAGGACATCGCCCGCAATCGCGCCGCGCTATGGGACCGGCTGATGCAGGCACCGCTCGCCCCCAGCATGTTCGAACGGGCTCGGGCGCTGGATTCGACCACCCAGGGCTGGCTGGAACTGGCGCGGCTCGCGCGGTCCGTCTGGGCTGATCCCGATGCTCGCCGCGCTGCGGCCGCAGACTGGCGTCAAACCTTCTTCGGACACCCCGCCGCCGACCAGTATCTTGCCGAGGCCCTGGGCCGTGCGGCCGAGAGCGCAACCCCACCCGCGCGTGTTGCTCTGCTGCTACCGCAGACCGGCCCGTTCGCAGTTCCCGGCCAGGCCGTGCGGGATGGCTTCATGACCGCATGGATGCTCGGCGGCGGCTTTGGCGAGGTTCATGTCTTCGACACCGGCGATGGCGATGTGTACGCAGTGTTGCAGGCCGCACTCGCAATTTCGCCGGATATCATCGTAGGACCGCTACGCAAGGAGGCCGTGGACACGGTCGCCAGCGCCTCCACCAACGGCATCCCGGTGCTGGCGCTCAACCAGGGAACCGACTCGGCGCGCGCGATCGGCCGCAAGTATCAGTTCGCGCTCAGCCCGGAAGAAGAAGCCCGCCAGATCGCCGACAAGGCCTACGACCTCGGGCTCAAGCGCGTGATCGCCCTAGTGCCGGAATCCGATTGGGGTGCGCGTTCGATGTTTGCCATGAGCGAACGCCTGCAAGCGCGTGGCGGCACGGTGCTCGCGTCACGGACCTATGACCCGGATGCGCGCGACTTCTCCGGCCCGATTCGCGACCTGTTGCAGCTGGATTCCAGTCGCGACCGCCATCGCGAAGTCGCGCGAGCCCTGGGCACACGTCCGCACTTCCAGCCGCGGCGCCGCAACGATGTGGACTTCGTGTTTCTGGCGGCGCCGGCTGAGACCGCGCGCCTGATCAAGCCTCAACTGCGCTTTCACTTCGCCAGTGATCTACCGGTGATCGCGACGTCACAGGTTTATGACGGCCAGGCGGACACCCAGCGCAACGCAGACCTGGAGGGCATTCTCTATCCCGAGATGCCTTGGGTACTGGATGAATCCGGCTCCATCGCAGACATCCGCGAACAGATCAACGACCTGTGGCCCAGCACGCATGCGCGCTTTCCCCGGCTCTACGCGTTCGGCTTCGATGCCTATCGCCTGCTGCCCGTCCTTGCTAACGACGGCATTGCGTCGGGGCCGCTGATCGATTCGGCCACCGGGCAGCTGTACGTCCGTCCCGATGGCACCGTCGGGCACCGGCTACAATGGGCGAAATTCGACCGCGGGGCACCGGTTCCTCTGGACGCCGGTGACGAGATCCCTTGATCGGCCGTCTTCGCCGCGGCGCCGTAGCGGAATCCCGCGCCGAGCACTGGCTGAGCCAACAAGGCCTCAAACCCCACGACCGCAATGTGCGATGCAGGCTAGGCGAGATCGACCTGATCATGCGTGACGGTGCAACCATGGTCATGGTCGAGGTCCGACAGCGCGCAAACGACGCCTATGGCGGCGCAGCGGCGTCGGTCACCGTGCACAAGCAGCGCCGACTGATCGCCGCCACCCGATGGTGGCTTAGCCGACATCCGCAATTTTCCGCGTCCCCCATCCGATTCGATGTGATCGCAATCGACGGTGACGCAGCCCACAACCCGATTCAATGGATTAAAGGTGCGTTCGATGCCGAATGACCCAACGACCGCCGCGCCCCCAGCGTCGCTGCCCTCCGCGTTCGAGGAGGCCTGCAGCCGTGCGCTACCGCCCCGGCGTTTTTCTACCGACCCGGCCGACTGCCTGCCCTACGGTTCCGACAATAGCCGCCGCACCATGCTGCCGCAGGCCATTGCGATTCCCGACACGGCAGAAGAGGTTCAAGCGATTGTCAAAGCCTGCGCAGAGCACCGCATACCGCTGACGACGCGGGGGCGCGCAACCAACACCGTCGGCGGCACCGTGCCCGTCAAGCATGGGCTGGTCCTGTCGCTGGAGCGCATGAACCGGCTGATCCGCATGGCACCGGACGATCGCTACGCCGAAGTTGAACCGGGCATGCTCAATGCCGAATTGCAGTCGATCGCCGGCGAGCACGGTTTTTTCTGGCCGCCGGATCCGACCAGCGCGGCCTACTGCTCCATCGGCGGCAATCTGGGCTGCAATGCCTCGGGTCCGCGGGCCGTGAAATACGGAACCTGCCGGGAAAACACGCTGGGCATCACTGCGGTTGATGGTCAGGGTCGGCTGCTCAAGACCGGGGTTTACACGACCAAGGGCGTGGTCGGCTACGACCTGACGCGCTTGCTGGTGGGCTCCGAGGGCACGCTGGGCATCATCACCTCAGCCGTGCTCAAGCTCACCCCAGTACCCGCCAGCAAGGCGACGGTGCGGGCCATCTACGACAGCATCGAAGGGTCGGCCCGCGCGATTGCACGGGTCATGGCGCAGCCCGAGACGCCCTGCGCGCTAGAATTCATCGACCGCAACGCCATCGCCGCCATACGGGCCGGTGCGCGCGGCACCCAGGTCGACCTGCCGGCCAATGCCGCAGCCATGCTGATGATCGAGGTCGATGGTAGCCGGGAGTCACTGAGCTCGGCGATCAGCGCCGTTTCCGACGCCGCCAGTGGCGACGGCCTGGTCGAGCTGCGCCAAGCCACTGATGCCGGTGAGATTGCCGCCCTCTGGGCCACCCGCAAGGCCTTGTCGCCGGCGTTGCGTCACATTGCGTCCAAGAAGATCAATGAAGACGTCGTGGTCCCGGTGTCCAGACTGCCCGAGTTGATCGCCGGCCTAGATGCGCTGGCGGAAAAACACCAGGTTCACATTGTCAATTTCGGCCATGCCGGCAACGGCAACATGCACACCAACCTGCTGGGCGAACCCGAGGACATGGAGCGCATGCATCGCTGCCTGGATGACGTGTTCGATCTGGTGCTGAGCCTGGACGGCACGCTGTCCGGCGAACACGGTGTCGGCATCGAGAAACGGCCGTTTATTGACCGCGAAATACCGGCCGCCAGCCTGGACGTTATGGCGGAGTTGAAACGGGTGTTCGACCCCCACGGCATCCTGAACCCCGGCAAGCTGCTACCTGACCGAATCTAACAACACGCGGGCGCCCAGGCTGCGACGGGAGCGGTGACACGACCCGTCGCCGTATTCACTTGACGACTTTCAGGTGGCCACGCCGGGTGCCCTTGGTGCTCGGGTCGTCGCCAGGGTCGGGGGTTTCAGGCGGTTCGGGCGGTTGGCCGTCGGGCGGCGGCTCGCCATCGTCCAGACCCTGAAGCATCATCCCTTCTCCGTTCTCGCGGGCGTAGATGGCCAGCACAGCCTGAACGGGCACCCAAACGATCATCGCGCGCCCACTGAAGCGGGCCTCGAAAGAAATTCCGTCGTTCTCCAGGCTCAGCGCTCGCACCGCCGAAGGGCTGACGTTGAGCACAATCTTGCCATCCTGCGCATACCCGGACGGTACCTGGACACCCTCGATCGCGATGTCCACCAACAGGTGGGGCGAGAATTCATTATCGACGAGCCAGTCGTACATGGCCCGGATCAGATAAGGGCGCCGGGAGGTCGTCACGGCAGCAACCAGCAGGCGGCTAGCACGCAGCTAACCCTGGAACCCTTCTTCGATCTCGGTGAGACTGGCCTTGAAAGCCGGACGCGCGAACAACCGCTGCGCGTACTCGCTCAGATTCTCGGCCGAGGCCGGCATCTTCACGCCCAGCGTATTGAGCCGCCACAGGACAGGTGCCATGGCGCAGTCGACCAGACTCATGTCGGAGCCGAGGAAGTACTTGCGCCGCCCCATGCTGGTCGCCAAGCCGGTGAGACCGGAGATCAAGGTCTTGCGCGCTGCACGGACCTTCGCTGCCGAGCCATTCTCGATGATGTCCACCATCTTGTAGAACTCGCCGCGGATCTCCTCGATCGCCTGCCGCGCGGCCGCACGCTCTGCGGGGTCGATGGGCATTAACGGCGGATGGGGGAACCGCTCATCGATGTACTCGATGATCGTGCGCACATCGGTCAGGACCAGCTGCCGGTCGATCAGCACTGGCAGTTCGCTGGCCGTATCGACCTTCAAATGCACCAGGTCTTCGTTGTCGTCGCCCGGCCGCAAGAACTCGATGTTCACGTTCGCGAGATTCTTCTCGCGAACAACCACGCGGACCAGATGCGACAACAGTCCAGCCGGTCGGGAAAAAATCGTCAGATACGCGCGACGACTCGCTAGCACGGCACTATCGCTCATGAGCAGGCCTCAATGTACATCCTTCCAGAACTCCCGCTTCAACAACCAGGAGAGGATGAACAGCACGATCAGATACGCAATGACCTTGAAGCCCAGAGCCTGACGGTCCCGCTTGCCGGGTTCGGCCGCATAGGTCAAAAAATTGGTGATATCGCCGACGGCGGCGCGGAACTCAGCCTGCTCCAGCGTGCCCGGCTCAACCTCGACGAAGGCAGGCTCATGACCACCGCCATGGCCGCCTGAGGACTCGCCATGTGACGCGTCACCGCCATGGTGTTCGTCCATCGCCTTCCAGCCTTCGAGCTCGGCGAGCACGTTCGGCATGGACGCGCCCGGCAGGACGACGTTGTTCACGCCCATTGGGCGGGATTCGTCCAGGTAGAAGGTCAGCAGGTAGCTGTAGATCCAACTCGGGCCGCGCGACCGCGCGGTCAGGCTGAGATCCGGCGGCGCCTGACCGAACCAGACCGAGGCCGGCTCGGAGGGCATCGCCGTGTTGATGTGCTCACCCGGCTTGGCGCCGGTGAAGATCAGGTTGTCCGTGAGCAGATCCTCCGGAATCTCCAGATCTTCAGCCATGCGGTTGTAACGCAGGTACTGCAGCCCGTGGCAACCGGAGCAATAGTTCATGAACAGCTTGGCACCACGCTGCAGCGAGGCTTCGTTGCCCAGTTCCGGCGTGTAGCTGTACGGCAGTGCGCCACCACCAGCGGCGAACAGGGGCGCCGACACCAGCAGTGCGACGACGGCAGCAATGCGAGAGATCATCGACTTCATGTCAGTGCGCATCCGTGACTCGTTCCGGAACGGGCTTGGTGGAGTCCAGCTTGGAAATAATGGGAAGACCCAGGAAGAAGGCGAAATAGATCACCGTGCCAATCCGCGCGAGCAGAATCTTGGACTCGGTCGTCGGCTCCGTCCCCAGCCAGAACAGCATGATCACAGCCACCGTGAAGATCGCCAGTGCGATCTTGAAGATCGGCCCCTTGTAGCGAATCGACTTGACCGGACTGCGGTCCAGCCAGGGCATGAAGAACAGGATCAGCACGGCGCCGCCCATGATGATCACGCCGCCCAGCTTCGATGGCACCGCCCGCAACATCGCGTAGAAGTGGGCGAAATACCACACCGGTGCGATGTGATCCGGTGTCACCGCCGGATTCGCCTCTTCGAAGTTCGGCGCCTCAATGAAGTAGCCGCCACCCTCAGGCATGAAGAACAACACGACCGAGAACAGGATCAGGAAGAACACCGATCCCATGATGTCCTTGACCGTGTAATACGGATGGAACGGAATGCCGTCTTTCGGGATGCCGTTCTCGTCCTTGACCTTCTTGATCTCGACGCCATCGGGGTTGTTGGAACCCACCTCATGCAGCGCCATCAGATGCGCCACCACCAGGCCGACCAGCACGAAGGGCAGTGCCACCACGTGCAGGGAGAACAGGCGATTGAGCGTCGCGTCCGAAGGAACGTAGTCGCCCTGGATCCAAACCACCAGATCGGGCCCAATGACCGGAATCGCGCCGAACAGCGAGATGATCACCTGCGCGCCCCAGTAGGACATCTGCCCCCAGGGCAGCACGTAACCCATGAACGCCTCGGCCATCAGGCAGACATAGATCAGGCAGCCGAAGATCCAGATCAACTCGCGCGGCTTGCGGTACGAGCCGTAGAGCATGCCGCGGAACATATGCAGGTAGACGACGATGAAGAACGCCGACGCGCCGGTAGAGTGCATGTAGCGGATGATGTCGCCCCAGGGGACATCCCGCATGATGTACTCGACGCTGCCGAAAGCCAGATCGGCATCCGGCTTGTAGTGCATCGCCAGGAAGATCCCGGTCAGCAGCTGGTTGACCAGCACCAGCATCGCCAGCGAGCCGAAGAAGTACCAGAAGTTGAAGTTCTTCGGAGCGTAGTACTCCGATACGTGATCCTTCCACATCTTGGTGAGCGGGAAGCGATCATCGATCCAGCCCAGAAAGCCGGTCGTCTTATGGGGGTTTGCCTGGATGCCCATGTTACGCGGCCTCCGTGTCTTCGCCGATGACAATCACTGCCTCGGACTCGTAGCGATGCGGCGGCACTTCCATGTTCAGCGGTGCAGGCACGCCCTTGTAGACGCGGCCGGCGAGGTCGAACTTGGAACCGTGACAGGGGCAGAAGAACCCGCCCATCCATTCGCCCGGCACGTCAGCCGCTTCCGGCTCGGGGCGGTACAGCGGCGAGCAGCCCAGATGCGTGCAACGACCGACCATGACCAGCAATTCCGGCTTGATCGAACGGGTTTCGCCGTCGACGTAATCCGGCTGCTGCGGCTGCTTCGATTCCGGGTCGGCCAGCTGGCCTGACAGCTTGGGCAGCGTCCCCAACATCGTCGGCGTGCGCTTGACGAGCCAGACCGGACTGCCACGCCAGGTGTACGTCACCCGGGCGCCGTCTTCGACCTTGCTGACGTCCGCTTTCACCGGCGCACCAAGAGCTTTCGCCCGGGCGCTGGGCTTGAAGCTCGCTAAAAAAGGAACGGCGGCCGCCGCGGCTCCTGCGCCGCCGACCACCGAGGTTGCAAGCGTGAGGAAACGACGCTTCCCCGCGTCGACGCCCTCGTCTTTCACCTGGCTCATGCTGCCCCTAATTGATTGACAACTTGAAAAGACAAAGCTGGATTGACCACGCTATTGACGCCTGGCGGCGTGGCCCTGCACACCGAATACGGTGCGTGCACACAGGTGGTGCCGGTTCGCTCAGGCAGTGCGCGAGTATAGCACAGCGACCAACGGCTCAGCGCCGACCAAACACCTCGAATGCGCATGCCACCAGCCTCAGACGCCGCCACCGCGCCGACGCGCGGACTCCGCATGCGCGGCGAGCCCCTCCACGTCCGCAAAGTGCCCGGCCAGCGGCGCCAGCTGGACAGCGGCAGCGGGAGAAACCTTGATCAGGCTGCTGCGTTTCTGGAAGTCCTGCACGCCCAGCGGGGACGAAAATCGTGCCCCCCGCCCGGTCGGCAACACGTGATTCGGCCCGGCACAATAATCACCGAATGCTTCCGGCGTGTGCCGCCCCAGGAAGATCGCGCCGGCATGCCGAATGCTCGGCAGCAGACCGTCCGGATCAGCGACTGACAGCTCCAGATGCTCCGGCGCCAGTCGATTCGCCACCTCGGCTGCCTGCGCGAGGTTCTCGACATGAATCAGTGCGCCGCGTGCGGCCAAGGAGGCACGAATAATCGCCTCGCGCGACTGCGCTCTCGCCATCTCGTCGGCCCGCGCGCGAACCTGTGCAAGGTAGTCGGCATCCGGGCAAACGAGAACGGCCTGCGCATCCTCGTCGTGCTCCGCCTGCGAGAACAGATCGAGCACCGTCCAGTCGACGTCGGTCTGCCCATCACAGATCACCAGGATCTCCGACGGACCGGCCAGCTTGTCGATGCCCACCGCGCCGAACACATGGCGTTTGGCCGCCGTCACGTAGGCATTGCCCGGCCCGACAATCTTGTCCACCGCAGGCACGGTCTCGGTGCCATAAGCCATGGCAGCCACGGCCTGCGCGCCGCCGATGCAAAACGCGTGGTCAATGCCGACGAGATGCGCGGCGGCGAGCACCCATGGGTTGATCTGCCCGTCTGGTGTGGGCGCAACCATGACCAGCTCGCGGACACCCGCCACCCGCGCCGGCACTGCGTTCATCAGCAGCGATGACGGATAACTGGCCTTGCCACCCGGCACATAAAGACCCGCGCGATCGAGCGGGGTGATCTGCTCGCCCAGCTCGCAACCGATGTCGTCGGTGATTCGCCAGCTCGTCGCCACCTGCTGCTCGGCGAAGCGGACGAGACGTTCGTGGGTGCGGACCAGCGTGTCGCGGGCCGCTGCGTCCAGCGATTCGAAGGCCTGCGCCATCGCTTCGGGGGACAACCGGAGTTCGGCGACGCCGGCAAGGTCATCCCGACGATCAAAACGGCGCGTGTATTCCAGCACGGCGGCATCGCCACGCTCGCGAACGTCGCGGCAGATCGATTCTGCAGCCTCGCGCACGTCCGCGCGTTCCGCCGCATCGCTGGTGGCCAGCGCATCGACGCGCGACCAGAAATCGGCATCGCCGGCGGCGATGGTTTGAATATCAAGCATCCGCCGTCACCTGAGCGAGCTGGTCGATCAATCGCTGCACGGCCGCATGCTTCATCTTCATCGCGGTCTTGTTGACGATTAGCCGTGAACTGATCTCGGCCACCGGCTCCAGCGGCTCCAGACCGTTGGCGCGCAGGGTATTGCCGGTGTCAACCAGATCGACGATGCAATCGGCCAGACCCACGAGCGGCGCCAATTCCATGGAACCGTAGAGCTTGATCAGCTCGACCTGCCGGCCCTGCGCGGCGAAAAACCGACGCGTGGTCTCGACATACTTGGTGGCCACGCGCAGGCGCCGCTGCCCCACATCAAGGCAGCCGGGACGACCGGCCACCATCAAACGGCAGCGGGCGATGTTGAGATCCAGCGGCTCGTAGACAGCATCGCCGCCATGCTCCATCAATACATCCTTGCCGGCGATGCCGATATCCGCCGCACCATGCTCGACGAAGGTCGGAACATCCGAGGCGCGGATGACGATCAGCTTGGCGTCGCCGCGATGGGTCTCGAAGATCAGCTTGCGGCTGGTGTGCGGATCCTCGACCGGCTCGATACCGGCCGCGGCAAGCAGCGGCAGCGTGTCCTTGAGAATCCGCCCTTTGGAGACTGCAATCGAAAGCATGGGACTGACCCGGTGGTCTAATTCAGGAAATGCGCCGAATGATCGCACCGAGCTGGGAGAGTTTCTCCTCGATGCATTCATAGCCGCGGTCGATGTGGTAGATCCGATCAACCACGGTCTCCCCTTCCGCAGCCAGTGCGGCGATCACCAGACTCGCCGAGGCGCGCAGATCGGTGGCCATCACGGGCGCGGCGCGCAGGCGTTCGCGGCCACGGACGATGGCGGTGTGGCCCTCGATCTTGATGTCCGCGCCCATGCGCTGGAGCTCCAGTGCATGCATGAAGCGGTTCTCAAAAATCGTCTCGGTGATGGTGCCGACACCGTCGGCAATCGTGTTCAACGCGGTGAACTGGGCCTGCATATCGGTCGGAAACGCAGGGTGCGGGGCGGTGTGCACATTCACGGCCGTCGGCCTCCGACCCTGCATGTCCAGGGTGATCGTCGACGCGGTCGTATCGATCTTGGCTCCGGCTGATTCGAGCTTGAGCAGCACGGCATCCAGCAGCGTCGGATCGGTGTCGCGCACATGCACTCGCCCGCGCGAGATCGCACCGGCCACCAGAAAGGTCCCGGTCTCGATGCGATCCGGCAGCACGCGATGCTCGGCAGCATGCAGCGCCGCCACGCCACGTACACGGATGGTGCTGGTGCCCGCGCCTTCAATCTGTGCGCCCATCGCGATGAGACAACGCGCTAGATCCATGACCTCCGGCTCACGCGCGGCGTTTTCCAGCAGGGTTTCACCATCGGCCAGACAGGCCGCCATCATCAGGTTCTCGGTGCCGGTGACCGTCACCGTTTCCATGACGATCCGAGCGCCCTTGAGGCGACCGGCGCGGGCATCGATAAAGCCGGCGTCCACCTCGATCTCGGCGCCCATCGCACGCAAGCCGGCGATGTGCAGATCCACCGGACGCGAGCCGATGGCGCATCCGCCCGGCAGGGCGACACGCGCAGCACCATGACGCGCCAGTAATGGCCCCAGCACGAGTATCGACGCGCGCATGGTCTTGACCAGCTCGTAGGGCGCCTCATGCGATTCCAGATTGGCCGCGTGAACACGCACGCCATATTGATCGGTGATGGTCACGTCGGCGCCCAGACGCGCGAGCAACCGGTTGGTCGTGGTCACGTCTTCGAGATGGGGCACGTTGTGCACCATCAACGGCTCCTCCGTGAGCAGGGCCGCGCAGAGAATCGGCAACGTGGCGTTCTTGGCCCCGGAGGCGCGCACCTCGCCATCCAGCGGGCCATTGCCGGTGATCGCTAATTTGTCCATGGGGGGCCTGTTTAAGCGGGCGCGCGAGTGCGCAATTGCAGGGCGTGAATCTCGGTTCCCATGCGATCACCCAGCGCGGCGTAGACCATGCGATGACAGGCCACGACTGACTGGCCGGAGAACGACGGCGAGATCACGGTCGCCTGGAAATGCTGACCGTCGTCTCCGATGACTTCGACCTCGGCATCGGGGAGACCAGCCTCGATCAGGCTTTTGATGGTGATTGCATCCATTTGTTTGGGTATCCGGTCGTTAAGGGAAACTCTGACCTATTCCCGCCGCCAAGTTGCTGCCTGACAACAGGCTAGGCAAGGCGCGAGAAGCGAAGTTTGGT